>NZ_JPGU01000003.1:111736-135215 GCF_000732115.1 Frankia sp. CeD | reverse complement strand
GCTCTACCCCTGGTACCTCGCGCTGTGCCTGCCGGCACTCGCGGTCGTCGTGGCCCTCGCCCGGTCAACCCCGCCGACGCCCCACCCTGGAACGGCCCGTCCCAGGACGCCGGGGATGCAACCACGCCGCATGAGGCGTCTCGGGGCGGCCGTCGAGCGGATCGTCGGGGGGGTCGGGGGGTGGACCATCGCCCTGGTGGTCGTCACGTCGGCCTGGCTGTGCCTGACGACCCTCGCGCCGCTCGCCGCGACCTGGCGGCTGCTCGGGCGCGTCGAGACGTCCCTGGCCGTCATCGGCTGCGCCGGCCTTGCGTCCGCGGGAACGGTCATCACGCTGGTCGCGATCCGGCGGCGGCACGCCACGCCCACCCGCAGACGGTGACCAGTCCGACGTTGCGGACCACCAGGACCAGGCTCATCATGATCCGTCCCTGGACGACGTCGTTGTACCGCCACGGATAGACGACCTGGGAGAGCACAACGCAGATCAGCAGCAGCGCCNCCCACCGCCACGACGGTCCACCGGCCGGGACGGGGGCAGCCGGTCCACCAGCCGGGACGGTCAGGCCGCCGGAGCCGGCGGGCCGGGCCATCGCGATCCAGACCGCGACGAGCGCCATGATCCACACGAGGTACTGCGGGCTGAGCACGCGGGCGGTCACGACCACGACAAGCAGCAGCGCGAGCGTGCGCCCCACGAGCACACCGGCCCGGCCCGCGCCGTCCGCCGCCGCGGGCGGACGCGCCCACCCCCACCACCACAGGGCCGAAATGGCGATCACTACGATCTCGNTCAACGAGCATGCGGTGGCCACGCCGCGGG
This sequence comes from Frankia sp. CeD, assembly GCF_000732115.1. Lineage (NCBI taxonomy): Bacteria > Bacillati > Actinomycetota > Actinomycetes > Frankiales > Frankiaceae > Frankia > Frankia sp. CeD. Next base: position 134,392 of record NZ_JPGU01000003.1, on the reverse strand, counting down.
CCAGCGGGGTGTCGAACTGGAGCGAACCGTAGGAATAGCCGGGTGCCGTTCCATGGCCGAGCATGTGGGCGACGACGAACGGCGTCGCGGCCACCGCCTCCACCTGTAGTCCGCGGGCCTGCTGCGCGCCGAGAAACCCGAACGCGTCCCGCCACCACCCGGTGAGCGCGAACAGCGCCGCGAGCCCCCCGACGGCGCACAGGACGCCGGCGGCAAGACGCAACCAGTCCGGCGAGGGCGCCGGGAATCGACCGGTGGGCCGGCCGGGGGGCGGATCGGGGGGCGGATCGATGGACGCCGACCGACCCGGGGACCGGAGCGGCGGACGGGACAGGGCGATCAGCAGCAGGACCGGCCAGATCTTGAGCAGCGCACCCGCGGCGAGATGAAATCCCGCCCGGCCGAACCGGCCCGCGGCGAGCGCGAGCACGGCCGCGACCGCCGCCGCGGCCGGCAGCAGATCGAAACGGGCCAGCGCCACCGGTCCCAACGCGGTGAGACCCGCCACCCAGAACCCCGCCGCCGGGACCGAGCGACGCACCAGCGCGGCGGTCAGGACGGCGTCGACGGCCACCATCATCCCGACGAACACCGCTCGATAGGGCAATCCCAGATAGGCGTGAGTTACGTCGGGCAACACGAACACAACTGCCGCGCCCGGCGGATACTGCCAACGGTCGTCACCGGTGGGCATCCCCTCGCCGCGACTGAGCCCGCGGCCCCACTCCGCATAGATGTGTAGATCGCCGAGCACGCTCTGCTGCATGCCGAACGCCTGGTCGGTCACCACCAGGGTGACGAGGACGGCACGGCTGACCAGCCACCATGCCCAGAGGCGCCGGGCTGACCGGTCGGGGGTGCCGGCTCCGGGACGAGCGAGCGCGGCCGGCCGTCCGGGTGCGGACAAAGCCGGCCCCCCGGCGCGCCGCGGCACCGGGAGGCGGCTCGACGGGTCCGCGCGCACGCTCGCGACCGTACCCGCAGGTGCCTGGTGGGCGATGGCGCGCCCTGCGCGCACCTGACGGACGGCATCTCCCGTCACCTATTGTTTGCGCCATATCGAGTCACCACCGCGGCGCGCAACGGAGCGCGCCGTGGCCGGCGGACCGGGCGGCGCGTTCGGCGGCGAAGGGTGGCTCGAAACGCGCCGCGGAGGTGCCTGTGATCCTCGGATCCGGCTCAGCATGGGACACGGCCTGCGTTCAACTGGCGAACGCGGCTCGTCATCTGGGCCTTGACGACGGTATGCACGACCTGCTCCGCACGCCCCGCCGGGCGATCACCGTCAGCGTTCCGCTACAGCGCGACGACGGTCAGCTGACCGTGCTGACCGGCTATCGCGTCCAGCACAACCTCGCCCGTGGCCCGGGCAAGGGAGGGATCCGCTTCCACCCAACCACCGACCTCGACGAGGTCAAGGCGCTGGCGATGTGGATGACCTGGAAGTGCGCGCTGATGGGGATCCCCTACGGCGGGGCCAAGGGCGGCATCGCGGTGGAACCGGCGATGCTCTCCCTGCCGGAACGCGAACGCCTGACCCGGCGCTACGCCGCCGAACTCGTCCCGTTGATCGGACCGGAGAAGGACATCCCGGCACCGGATGTGGGCACCGACGAGCAGACCATGGCCTGGATCATGGATACCTACTCGGCGCACACCGGGTACACCACCACCGGTGTGGTAACCGGCAAGCCGCTGTCCATCGGCGGTTNCNCCNGNCGGGNCGGGGNGNCCNGCCTGGGGGNGCAGCTTTNGGTGTTNGCCGCGCTGCGCGAGACCGGGCGCGACCCGCACGCGATGACGATCGCGGTCCAGGGCTTCGGCAAGGTGGGGGCGCTCGCGGCCCAGTACCTGCACGACGCCGGTTGCACTGTGGTCGCGGTCTCGGACGTGAAGGGCGGGATCTACAACCCGCAGGGACTCAACCCGGCCGCCCTCATCCGCCATCTCGCCGGCGGCGCGGAGACGGTCGTCGGCTACCCGGGAACCGACACGATCACCAACGACGAGCTCCTGGAGCTCGACGTCGACGTGCTCGTCCCCGCGGCGTTGGAGGGCGTCATCACGGTCGAGAACGTCGACCGGGTCCGCGCGCCGATCATCGTCGAGGGTGCCAACGGCCCGGTGACCGCCGAGGCCGACCAGGTCCTGGACGACCGGGGCGTCCTGGTGGTGCCGGACATCCTCGCCAACGGCGGCGGGGTGGCGGTCTCGTACTTCGAATGGGTGCAGGACATCCAGGCGTATTTCTGGTCCGAGGACGAGGTCAGCGACCGGCTCCGGGCGCTGATGGACCGCGCGTACCGCGAGGTCTCCCTGCTGGCCACGACCCAGAAGATCAGCATGCGCAACGCCGCGCACGTCATCGGGGTCGGCCGGGTGGCCGACGCCCACCGGACCCGGGGTCTGTATCCCTGACCGGCATCCCTGACCGGCATCCCTGACCGGCGGTCATGACCGCCGCGCGCGCCCCGGGCGGCGCGGCGGTCGTGCCCCTGGGGCCGTCGCAGCCTGCGCGGCCGCGGCGGCGACCGCCAGCAGCGTGTCGTGATCGTCCGCCGGGACGGACCGGTTGCGGCGCCGATGCCCGCACCGCTCGCAGACGTGCGTGATGACCAGATCGTGCGTACGGCTCTCCACCGCGACCGGCCGCATCACAGCGCCGCACCGCGCCGCCCGGTCGCCGGGGTTGACGTCGACGTGCCGCGACGACAGACAGGACGGGCAGTGGTTGGTGTACCCGTCACCACGCACGGCCGTCGCGCAGACCAGGCAGACGAAGTCCTCGGTGGTGCGGGTGAAGCGCCGGCTCACCGGCCAAGGGTAGGCCACCACACGGCGTGCCCCGCCTGCCCGGAAGTCAATCAGCGCCAACGGTAGCCAATCGGGGCCCTCGGAGCTGGCCGGAACTCGGAGCTGGCCGGAACCGGGTGGGGGCCTCCCGCGAACATCTCATCGTATCCGCGCCGGGCGGCCGGGCCGTGGGCGGGACGTGTGTCGCCGGAGACGCCGAAGATGTCGGACCCACGGGGTGAAATAGTGGGCGGCGCACCATACCGGGCGTGGTACGTCGGCGCACCATCGCGCCCATCGTCCCGGATGCGTCCCGAGGAGGTCCCGCTGTGGAGGCAGCACATCCTCTGCCGCCCGAGAGACTGCCGCCCGAGAAACCGGCGCGGGCGGACGTCCCGCCGAACGAACTGTCCGATCGCGATCGTCGCATGTTGCGCTTCGAGCAGGGTTGGTGGCGTCACCCGGGAGCCAAGGAGGAGGCGATCCGGGTCGAGTTCGGACTGTCATCAACACGCTACTACCAGTTGTTGAACCGGCTGATCGATTCGGAAGCCGCGCTGATAGCCGATCCGATGCTGGTCCGCCGGCTGCGCCGGCTGCGGGAGCAACGCCGGGCGGCCCGATCCGGCCGACATGACCGGGCCGAGAGGTAAGACCACGCATGACACATGCCACGAACGCACCGCANCGGCGTCCCCACCGGTGGCGCCCGGACCGGCTCCACACCCTCGGCGCGGGCGTCGTCGCGGTTCTCGCCGTACTCGCGGGCATCCTGGTGGTCAATCTGCTGAACGGCTCGTCCAACACGGACGGCTCCACCACCCAGGTCGCGGCCCCGACGCGCTCGGCGCGGCCGGGCACGGACCAAGCCGGCGGCGGCCGGACCACTCCGGCCCCGCCGCCGCACCGCGCGGCGGCCCCGGCCCCCGGCCCGAGGGCCACGAAGACGGCGTCGGCGTCCCCGAAACCGACGCCGGCGCCGTCCGCGTCCACCGCGACGAAGCCGCCGGCCCCGCCGGGACCAAAGGCCACAGCCCCGGTGGTCGTCCTGAACAACTCGCGGATCGCCGGACTCGCCGAGGTGGCCGCCAAGCAGGTCGAGTCGGCCGGGTTCCGGGTCGAGCGGGTGGGCAACTACCAGTCGATCTACAACGTCCCGGTGACGACGGTCTTCTACGACGACGCCGACGCCGACGCCGCCCGCGCCCTGAAGGAGGCGATGCCGGGCATCGAGAGCATCGTGCCCCGGTCGAAGACCAGAATCGTCTCCACCGACACACTGATCCTGGTGATCACCCGCGACTTCCCCGCCCATCCGGAAAAATGATCACTTGACCGCCGCGCCGCGCTCCTCACCGGCGCCCGACCACCTCGACCCGTGACCGAGGAAGGCCCAGTGACCGAATCCGCGCCGAACAGCCCNCCCGCCCCCCGCACACCCGCCGGGGGCGCTGGACTCGCCGCCCTGCTCACCGCGCCCGAACGCGCCCTGATCGCCCTCGACTACGACGGCACCCTCGCGCCGATCGTCCCGCGGCCGTCGGACGCCGTCCCGGCGCNGGGGGCGATGGATGCGCTGCGCCGGATCTCCCATGAGATCGGCACCCTCGCCATCATCACCGGACGGCCGGTGGACTCTCTGCTGGAACTGACCGGGCTGGAGAAGATCCCCGACTTCGGGAACCTGATCATCCTTGGCCAGTACGGACTGCAACGCTGGGACTCGGGCAGCCGCGCGATCAGCAGTCCCGAGCCGCTGCCCGGTGTCGCCGCGGTCCGCGCGGCGCTGCCCGAACTGCTCCGCGACGCCCCGGTCGGCACCGCCGTCGAGGACAAGCACCAGGCGCTGGTGGTACACGTGCGGCGCACCGCCGATCCGGACTCGGCGCTCGCCGCGCTCACGCCGGCGTTGACGGCCCTCGCCGAAGACCATGGGATGGAGGCGGCACCGGGCAAGCGAGTGCTGGAGCTGCGTCCGCCCGGGCACGACAAGGGCGGTGCGCTGCGCAGGCTCATCGCGGCCTGCCAGGCGCGCTCGGTGCTGGTCGCCGGGGACGACTACGGCGATCTGCCGGCATTCGAGGCCGTCGACGAGCTACGGGCGGGCGGGCTGCCCGGTATCACCGTGTGCAGCGACAGCCCGGAGGTCCCGGACGTGATCCGCGAACGCGCCGACCTGGTCGTGGGCGGGCCCCCCGGGATGGTCGCCCTGCTGGAGGTGCTGGTCGAGCGGCTCAGCGGCTGACCGCCCGCGCCCTGTTCGCTCATCCCCGCAGAGCGCGCTCAGCCCGCCCGGGGCTCATCCCACCCGCATCAGCCGGTTCGTGTCCGGCGGGTGGTCGTCCTCCCGCAGGCGGATCCACGCCGTCAGGGTGGGCTCGGCGCCNCCGCCGTACGGCCGGTTCGGGCCGACCAGCATCTCAATGCCGACGACCCGCCGGTGCGTGTTCGTCAGCGCCACCAACTCGATGATTCATTACTGTACGTGATCTCTCTGGATGGAAAACCTGAGCCAGGGGCATTTCCGTGAGACATCTGTCGCCGATTCGTGAGCCTCCGCCGCCCAAAAATACGATCTTGATGGACCGGCGTACAGGGCTGAGCGGATGGCCTACTCTCCGCAGTGTGCGTCGGATGCCGGGAGCCGAGGAAGACACCCTGCCGCGGCTGTGGCCGACCGGCACCGCGCGGGTGCTGGTCGCCTCCAACCGGGGGCCGGTGGCGTTCGCCGTCGGGGACGACGGGAGGCTGCGGATCCGGCGGGGCGCCGGCGGCCTCGTCAGTGGCCTCAGCCGGGTGGCGGCCGACAACGGTGACGGTCCGATGGCGTGGGTGTGTGCCGCCCTCAGTGACGCCGATCGCCGGGCGGCGCGTTCCGCGCCTGCCGGCCGCCTCGATCTCGCCGGCCACGACACCGACGGCACCGCCGTCCGGATGCTCGACGTCGACCAGGTCGTTTTCGACCGCGCTTACAACGCGGTCGCGAACCGCACGCTCTGGTTCATCCACCACCTGCTCTACGCGCCGGCGTCGCAGCCGGTCTTCGGCCCGGCGTTCCGCCGCGACTGGCAGGCGTACGAGACCTACAACGAGATGTTCGCCCAGGCTCTCGCGCACGAGGCCGCCCCGGGCGCCTCGGTGCTGATCCAGGACTACCACCTGACCCTGGTCGCGGCCCGGCTGCGGGCGCTGCGGGCGGATCTGCGGATCGCCCACTTCAGCCACACTCCCTGGGCACCGCCGGAGTACTTCCGGATTCTCCCGGACGACGTCAGCGAACAGATCCTGCGCGGCATGCTCGGCGCCGACCGGCTCGGGTTCCTCACCGACGCCTGGGCCGACGCGTTCCAGGAATGCTGCCGCGACCTCCTCGGACTGCGGATCGACCGGCGGGCGGTGACCATCGGGACGGCCGGGTCGGGACGGGAGGCCGGGTCGGGACGGGAGGCCGGGTCGGGACGGGAGGCCGGGTCGGGACGGGAGGCCGGGCGGCACCGAACGGTGCGGATCGGGGTGCATCCGCTCGGCGTCAGCGCGGACGAGCTGCTTGGCCGGGCCGCCGCCACCGACGTGGCCGCCCGGGCCGCCGAGCTGGTCGACTTGGCCGGCGGGCGGCGGCTCATCGTCCGGGTCGACCGCACCGAGCTGTCCAAGAACATCGTCCGCGGTCTCGACGCCTACCGGGAGCTGCTGCGCACCCGTCCGGAATGGCGCGGCAAGGTGATGCACCTGGTCTGCGCCTACCCGTCACGGCACGATCTGCCGGAGTACCGGGAGTACACCGCCGCGGTGCAGCGCCTGGCCGCGGAGATCGAGGACGAGTTCGCCACGGACACCTGGCTGCCGCTGCGGCTGGAGATCACCGACGACTACCCCCGGTCGATCGCGGCCCTCTCACTCGCGGAGGTGCTCGTCGTCAACCCGATCCGGGACGGCATGAACCTCGTCGCCAAGGAGGGGCCGATCGTCTCGACCAGGGATGCCGTCCTCGTGCTCTCCCGGGAGGCCGGAGCCTGCGCGGAGATGGGCACGGCGGCGCTGGTCGTCAACCCGTTCGACATCCAGGCGACCGCGCGGGCCCTGCACGCCGCCCTGACGATGCCCGCCCCCGAACGGCGTCGGCGCGCCGAGGAGCTGGCCGCCGTCGCCGGGCGGCTACCGCCCCAGCGCTGGTTCGCCGACCAACTGCACGCCCTCGCCGCCGACCGGTGACCGTCCGGTCTGCCCTGCCGGGGCCGAACGTCGACGCGCGGACCGCGTTCAGACGGCGGCGGCCGCTCGCACCGCGCTGGCCCAGCCGGCGCCGACCGGGCCCGCCTCGACCGTGACGTTGTCGTACCGCGTCAGCAGGGCGGCGATGTCCGGGTGCCGCACCGCGTTCGCGACCAGGTGCATCCGCCCGACATGGGGAGCCATGGCCAGGTCGCTGGCGGAATCGCCGATGGCGATCGCCTCGGCCGGTGACACCCCGCGCCGCTTGAGGTCGTAGGCGACCGCGTCCCCCTTACCCACACCGTCCGGGACCAGATGGTAGACGTGCGGATTCACCCCAAGATCAGGCATGTGGACCGGCGAGATCAGCCCGTTGTCACGCATGCTCAACCAGGAGAATCCGGTCTCGGTGAGCCAGCCGTCGACCTCCGACACGTCGATCTTCCCGCGAAGCATGACGTCGACCTCCCGGCCGGAGTGCCAGGGGGTGTGCAGCTCCAGCCGCCCGGGGTAGCGCTCGACCATCCGGTCGAGCAGGTACTCCGGTACCTGGTCGAAGTCGGGCGGCATCGCGCCGCGCAGGATCTCGCTGTCGCGCCCCTCGTTCCAGCCGACGATCGCGCCGAGCTCCCCGATGAACCCGTCCGCACCGAAGATCGCCGCGGCCTCGAGAAGCTGCGGACGGGTACGCCCGCTGACCAGAACCAGCGCAATGCCGGCGTCGTGCAGCTCGGCGAGCGCGCGAGCCGGCTCCAGCGTGATCGCTCCCCCCTCCGCCCGGAAGAAACAACCCTTGGGACCGACCATCGTGCCGTCAAGATCGGTATAGACGACGCGGATACTCACTGTTACAGACTCCCTGGCTCTGGCATGATCGGGTCGATCTCCGGGCATGGGGGCACGCGCGGCCGGTAGGAGCGGGCAGGCCCCGCCCGCACCGGTGGGACCACACCGAGAAACCTCCGACCGACCCATATCATGTCCACAACCAGAGGCAACACCGGNGCACGACCACCCGCGCACGGTCTACAGTACGGACAGACAACTTCATCTGGCTCATCCAGAGGGGCAGAGGGAACGGCCCAGCGAAGCCCCGGCAACCACCCGCATCCCGTGCGCGGCAGGTGCTAATTCCGGCCTGGTGGCAGACTGCCCCGGGAAAGATGAGGNGCTTCTTCATGACACTCGCGCCCGAGCGTGCCACCAGTCCCACCCTCGAGGTCGCGAACCCCGCGGTCTCGCTGTCCTGTCGGCACTGCGGCGCCACCTACCCGCTGTCCCCTACGCATGTGTGCGTGGAATGCTTCGCTCCTCTGGAAATCGCCTACGACCCGGACCTGCTGGCTCGTGTGACCCGAGAGTCCATCGAACGTGGTCCGGCGAACCTGTGGCGTTACGTCGGGCTGCTGCCCGCCGGGCATGACCCGGCGCGGCGGGTCTCCCTCGGGGCCGGCTGGACGCCACTGCGCCCGGCCCCGAGGCTCGCCGCGGAGCTGGGGATGAAGACGCTCTATATCAAGGACGACAGCGCCAACCCCACCCACTCCTTCAAGGACCGGGTCGTCTCCGTGGCGCTCACCGCCGCCCGTGAGCTGGGCTTCACCACGGTCGCCTGCGCCTCGACGGGCAACCTCGCGCAGTCGGTGGCGGCGCACGCGGCCGGTGCCGGGCTGCGCTCGGTGGTGCTCGTACCGCACGACCTCGAGGCTGGCAAGACGGTCTCCACCGGGGTGTACGGCGGGACGCTGGTCGCCATCCAGGGCAACTACGACGACGTGAACCGGTTGTGCAGCGAGCTGGCCGGAGAGTACGAATGGGCGTTCGTCAACGTCAACGTCCGCCCCTTCTACGCCGAGGGATCCAAGACGCTCGGCTACGAGGTCGCCGAGCAGCTCGGCTGGCGGCTGCCCGAGCAGGTCGTCGTGCCGATCGCCTCCGGTTCACTGCTAACAAAGATCGACAAGGCCTTCGGTGAGCTCGGCCGGCTCGGCCTGGTCGAGCCGACGCCGTACAGGGTGTTCGGTGCGCAGGCGGCCGGCTGCAACCCGGTGGCCGCCGCGTTCGCCCGCGGCGTCGAGACGGTCGCCCCGGTCCGGCCCGCCACAATCGCCAAGTCGCTGTCGATCGGCAACCCGGCCGACGGCCCCTACGCCCTCGACGTGGCTCGGCGGACCGGCGGGGNTATNACGGNCGTGACCGACGAGGAGATCATCGACGGGATCCGGCTGCTCGCCCGCGCCGAGGGNGTCTTCGGCGAGACGGCCGGTGGCGTCACCGTGGCCACCCTGCGCAGGCTGCTGCGCGAGGGGCTGCTCGACCCGGCCGCCGAAACCGTCCTTTACAACACCGGCGATGGGCTGAAGACGCTCGACCCCCTCGTCGAGACGGGCGGACCGACCGCGACGATCAAGCCGTCGCTGCGCGCCTTCGAGGCCGCCGGCCTCGGCGACGACTGACTCGGGCCCGGCACGGCACAGCGCATTCGACGAACTTCGTGGACCACGCCGGACCAACGGAAGGGCCGCGGACGACGGCGGGGTGCCGCGGGGGATCGGCGTCGGGCACGCGGAACCATGGGCCAGCTTGCACTCACCCAGGCCGAGTGCTAAACAAGACCTGGCACTCTCGCCTAGGGAGTGCCAAGGCTGAAACGGCGAGGCTGCCCGATCCGCGCTGTGTCCGAGGTGCATCACCCGGGTCCGGAGCAGGCGGGAGCCGTCCGTCGCGGGCGTCGTTAGGGCCAGGCCATCGAACCTGCCATCCCACTGGGAGGACCCAGAAACCATGCCGAAGATCATTGCCTTCGACGAGGAGGCTCGGCGCGGCCTGGAGCGCGGCATGAACCAGCTGGCCGATGCGGTCAAGGTCACGCTCGGGCCGAAGGGCCGCAACGTCGTGCTGGAGAAGAAGTGGGGCGTCCCCACGATCACCAACGATGGTGTGAGCATCGCCAAGGAGATCGAGCTCGAGGACCCGTACGAGAAGATCGGCGCGGAACTCGTCAAGGAAGTCGCGAAGAAGACCAACGACGTCGCGGGTGACGGCACCACCACCGCCACCATCCTGGCCCAGGCCCTGGTGCGCGAGGGTCTGCGCAACGTGGCCGCCGGCGCCAACCCCCTCGGGCTGAAGAAGGGCATCGAGGTCGCGGTCGAGCGCGTCTCCGAGGAGCTGTCCAAGCAGGCCAAGGAGGTCGAGACCAAGGAGCAGATCGCCTCCACGGCGTCCATCTCCGCGGGTGACTCGGCCATCGGCGGCCTCATCGCCGAGGCGCTCGACAAGGTCGGCAAGGAAGGCGTCGTCACCGTCGAGGAGAGCAACACCTTCGGCCTCGAGCTNGAGCTCACCGANGGTATGCGNTTCGACAAGGGCTACATCTCGCCGTACTTCGTCACGGACGCGGACCGTCAGGAAGCCGTCCTGGACGACCCGTACATCCTGATCGTCAACAGCAAGATCTCCGCGGTCAAGGACCTGCTCCCGCTGCTGGAGAAGGTCATGCAGACCGGTAAGCCGCTGGCGATCATCGCCGAAGATGTCGAGGGCGAGGCGCTGGCCACCCTGGTCGTCAACAAGATCCGCGGCACCTTCAAGAGCGCCGCGGTGAAGGCCCCCGGCTTCGGTGACCGCCGCAAGGCGATCCTGGGCGACATCGCCATCCTGACCGGTGGTCAGGTCATCTCCGAGGACGTCGGCCTCAAGCTCGAGAGCACCTCGCTCGACCTGCTCGGCCGTGCCCGGAAGATTGTCGTTACCAAGGACGAGACGACCGTCGTCGAGGGTGCCGGCGACCCCGACCAGATCGCCGGTCGGGTCAGCCAGATCCGCAACGAGATCGAGAAGTCGGACTCGGACTACGACCGCGAGAAGCTCCAGGAGCGGCTCGCGAAGCTGGCTGGCGGCGTCGCCGTCATCAAGGTCGGCGCGGCCACCGAGGTCGAGCTCAAGGAGAAGAAGCACCGCATCGAGGACGCGGTGTCCAACGCGAAGGCCGCTGTCGAGGAGGGCATCGTCGCCGGTGGCGGCGTCGCGCTGCTCCAGGCGTCGATCACTGCCTTCGAGAAGTTGGACCTGTCCGGCGACGAGGCGACCGGTGCCAACATCGTCCGGCTCGCGCTCGAGGCGCCCATCAAGCAGATCGCCTTCAACAGCGGTCTCGAGGGCGGCGTCGTGGTCGAGAAGGTCCGCAACCTGCCGACCGGCCACGGCCTGAACGCGGCCACCGGCGAGTACGTCGACCTGATCGGCACCGGCATCATCGACCCGGCCAAGGTCACCCGCTCCGCCCTGCAGAACGCCGCGTCGATCGCCGGCCTGTTCCTCACCACCGAGGCCGTCATCGCCGACAAGCCGGAGAAGAACCCGGCCCCGGCAGTCCCGGGCGGCGGCGGCGACATGGACTTCTAGTCCAGCTCGTCACCCGCTGTACCCTGCACCACCGTCTGGACGAGGGCGGCTCCGGTTCTCCCGGGGCCGCCCTCGTGCGTTCGCCCGTGCATCACGGCCGAAGGCTCCGTGCGGGGAAAGGCTTGCCCCCGCGGACGGGAGGTTCCGCGGGGGCAAGCTCTCTGGCGTGGGAGCCGGGCGCCACTCGGGACGGAGCGAACGCCGGAAGGCACTCCCAAAGACGATCTTTCCAAGAACGCTCTTCTCGGCCGCCATCGACGGCGACCAAATTATCATCGGGTAATCCAAGAGACAAGAGCTTTATATCACTCCTTTTGAACAATTCGAAGGTCGTCTTCGTTAGACTTCGACCTTTTGTCGCGACACGGACAATTAACGCATGCCAGCTTTAGACAGCGGCCACGGCAACAGGCACGATAGCCATCGTGGTTCAGGCCCCCGCACAGCCGCGCTCCCATCGCCCCTCGATGACCGTTCCCACCCCCCCGGTCACCGTGGAAGATCTCGACACGGGCGGGCATGACGACGCTCGGTTCGAACTCCTGGACGGCTTGTGCGTCCTGCGACCATGGCCGACACCGCTGCGGGCCCGCGTCACGGCGCGCCTGGTCCGGATCCTGGCGGACACGGCCACCTCCGGAGCTCATATCCTGCCGGCCGGGATCGGGGTGGAGCTGTCCCCCCGCAGTCTGCTCGTGCCGGACGTCGTGGTGGCGGCGGCGAGTGGTGACACCGGCCGTCGGTTCCGGGACACCCCGTCCCTCGTCATCGAAGTGGCCGACGCCAGCACCCGGCGCTACAACCGCACCCTCAAACTCGATCTCTACCGGCAACGCGGCGTGCCGTCCTGCTGGCTGATCGACCCGGACACCGCCACCATCGAGGCGTACGACCTGGTCGCCGACGCGTACCTCGCCACCCGCACGGTCAGCGGGAAGGAGACCTTCACCGCCACCCAGCCCTTTCCGGTGGCGATCCAGCCGGCCGAGCTGATCGACCCGCCCGACTCGGAGTGATGGCGCGACGCCGACCGCTACCCCGGGAAGCCCGCCGAAGGCCCGTGCGGGGCTAGCAGACGTCGTCGGCGTCGACGATGGTGTAGGCGTAGCCCTGCTCGGCGAGGAATCGCTGGCGGTGCGCCGCGTACTCCTGGTCAAGGGTGTCGCGGGCCACCACCGTGTAGAAGTGCGCCGTGCGGCCGTCGGCCTTGGGCCGCAGCACCCGACCGAGCCGCTGGGCCTCCTCCTGGCGGGAACCGAACGTGCCCGAGACCTGCACGGCCACCCCGGCCTCCGGCAGGTCGATGGAGACATTCGCGACCTTGGAAACGACCAGTGTGGTGATCTCCCCGGTCCGGAACGCCTCGAACAGTCGCTCCCGCTCCCGGTTACGGGTGGAACCCTGGATGACCGGGGCGTCCAACAGTTCCCCGAGCTCGTCGAGCTGGTCGAGATACGCGCCGATCACCAGCACCCGGTCATCGGAGTGCTGGCGGACGAGACGCTCCACCACCGCCCGCTTGCTGCGGGCGGTGGCACACATCCGGTACCGCTCCTCCGGCTCGGCGACGGCGTAGGCCATCCGCTCGTCCTCGGTGAGCGTGACGCGCACCTCGGTGCACTGCGCCGGCGCGATCCAGCCCTGTGCCTCGATCTCCCGCCACGGGGCGTCATACCGCTTCGGCCCGATCAACGAGAAGACGTCGCCCTCCCGGCCGTCCTCCCGGACGAGGGTCGCGGTCAGGCCGAGCCGACGACGGGACTGGATGTCGGCGGTCATCCGGAAGACCGGCGCCGGGAGCAGATGCACCTCGTCGTAGACGATCAGACCCCAGTCCCGGGCCCCGAACAACTCCAGGTGCAGGTATTCGCCCTTACGCCGGGCCGTCATCACCTGGTAGGTGGCGATGGTGACCGGCCGGATCTCCTTGCGCTCCCCGGAGTACTCGCCGATCTCCTCCTCGGTCAGCGAGGTGCGGCGCAGCAGCTCGTGCCGCCACTGCCGGCCGGCGACCGTGTTCGTAACCAGGATCAGCGTGGTCGCCCCGGCCTGGGCCATGGCCGCGGCGCCGACGATGGTCTTCCCGGCGCCCGCAGGCAGCACGACGACCCCCGACCCGCCCTCCCAGAACCCGGCTACCGCGCCCTTCTGGTAGTCGCGCAGCTCCCAGCCGTCCTGGCGCAGGTCGATCCGGTGCGCCTCGCCGTCGACGTAGCCGGCGAGATCCTCCGCCGGCCACCCGAGTTTGAGCAGCACCTGCTTGAGCCGGCCGCGCTCGGAGGGGTGCACGGCGATCGTGTCGTCGTCGATGCGGGAGCCGAGCATCGGCACGACCTTCTTGGCCCGGGCCACCTCGACGAGCACCACCCGGTCGAGAGCACGCAACACCAACCCGTGGGCCGGGTCATTTTCCAGGCGCAGCCGACCGTAGCGATCCATCGTGTCGGCGATGTCGACGAGCAGGGCGTGCGGCACGGCGTAACGGGAGAAGCGAACCAGCGCATCGACAACCTGCTCGGCGTCATGACCGGCGGCCCGGGCGTTCCACAGCGCCAGCGGCGTCACCCGATAGGTGTGCACGTGCTCCGGAGACCGTTCGAGCTCGGCGAACGGAGCGATGGCCGACCGCGCCTCGACAGCACTGGGATGCTCGACCTCGAGCAGCAACGTCTTGTCCGACTGGACGATCAACGGGCCGTCCGTCACCCGCCACCGCCCTTTCCGTCCGCCGTAGGTTCCGCCGTGGGTATCGACCCATCAGTGAACCACCAACACGAGCCGCCCTGCACCGATCGGTGCGGTGCGGGCCACCGGCGTAGCACCGGCACGATCACACCGGCGGCGCGCTGCTCGTTCACCGGCGCCCTTCGACGGTACAGCCGACCACCGACACGGTAACCAGAGGGGCCGAAGCCCGACCGAAACCACCGCGGGTCCCGCGGGCAAGCGGGCACACCGGTACCGGTACAGGTACCGGCCCACCGGCCCGCCCGGCTCATGGCGGATCGGCGAGATCCTCCGCGGCGGCCGACCAGTCCGCCGCCACCGGCGGTCCGCCGAACGCGTCGTCGATGTCAGCGACGCCGGTCACCCGGTGCAGGACGAAACGACGCGGGCCGGCGCTGAGTTCGTCCCACGCGGTGAGCCAGCCGCCCTCGACGACGGTGGGCCGCACGATCCGGTCGCTCGGCGCACCCTGCTGGTCAACGTAGCCCAGCAGCACCCGGCGCCGGTCCCGGACGGCTCCCTGCAGCAGCACCAGGATCAACGGCGCGGACCGGGTGAGCCCGACCTCGATGCCGGGAACCTCGCCGGCCGCCCGGACCGCCCGCGCGCTGTCGTCGCCCCGGCGGACCAGCCGGACCACGTCGCGCAGCTGGTTGATCCGGGTGTCGGCCACGTCGACCGACGCCGCGCGGGGACGCGCCGGCGTCCGATGGGCGGCGGGCCGGCGCAGCACCACCCGCCCGTCCGGGGCCTCCGCGACCGGGGCGAACCCGGCGTTGCGCAGGCCGGCGAGCATCTCCGCGGTCGGCAGTGGGGAGATGACGATCGTCGGCGCGATCCGGCGCAGCCCCAACGCCTGGGTACGCCGGTTGGCGACCACCTCGGCGAGCAGCGCCGTGTCCTCGCAGCGCAGGTAGCTCGCGGCGGGACCGGCCCGCAACCGGCCGTGCCGCCGGGCGGTGTCGTCGATCAGATAGGTGAGGGCCTGCGGCNCCCCGCCTCGACCGAGACGGACGAGCATCGCGTGGATGTCCTCCGCTACCAGGCCCGAGTCCAGGCCGCGACGCAGCGAGGCCTCGGAGAACCGATAGACGGTGGCCGCGCCCGCGGACTCGACATCCGCCATCCGCGCCAGCTCCGCAGCCACCCGGGGTACCAGCGGGCCCGGGGCAACCGCGGTGAGATCCCCCTGCAGCAGCAGCTCCTCGACCGGCTCGGGCAGCAGCGGCGCAAGCGCGTCGGCGAGCCTGACGCACAGCCCTGGATCACCAGCCGCCGATCGGCTCGGCACGCCCACGTTCCGCGTCGGATCGGCGTTCTCCGCGTCGAGCTGGGCGGCGAGTAACCGACCGACCGTGCTCGGCGCGCCCCGGCCGGTCAGCCCGAGCAGCTCGGCCTCGACGATCGTTCCGTCGATCATCCCGGCGAGCAGCATTCCGCCGCGCCGGGGCGCTCGCCAGGTCAGCAGGGCACGCANCGACTCCGCGGTCGGCACCACCCCTGCGGGCGCCGCGGCCAGCGCCCGCAGGACCTGGGCACGCAGGTCCTGCACGGCCGGCCGCCGCACGTCCAGCGACAGGGGAGCGATCTGCCGGCCCCGTTCGTCCCGCTCGCCGACCAGCCAGGCGGCGGTCGGCGAGCGCAGCCAGCCCTCGACCAGTACGGCCCACCGGGCCGCCACCAGGTCGGTGCCCCAGCGGTCGTAGGCCGTGGTCGGCACGTACTGGACGTCAACCCCCGCGGTCGCGTCAACCAGGCCGGCCGCCGCGGCCAGCTCCACCACGAAGGCCGCGGTCCGCTCGTCAACGTCGAGCAGTTTCGCGGCGGCCCGCAGGTCCCGCACGCTCAACCCGCCGGTGCGCAGCGGAGTGACCGGGCTCGCGCCCCAAGCGTCCAGCAGGGTGGTGACCCACCGGACGAGGGTGTCCGCCGCCAGGGCCGCCACGGCGTCAACCGCCGCCACCCCGACGACCTCTCCCTCGACGGCGGGCGGATGCGGGTGCAGGACCCCGGCCGGATGCTCGCCGCGCACGACCAGCCCAACCTCGCGCGGCAGCTCGACGGTCTCCTCGTCCAATCCGACGAGCAGGCCGCGGGCGAGTAGTTCCTCCACCGGGGTTCGGGCCGCGGACACCCCCAGCAACCGGCCCGCCTCCGTGGTGGCGCCGAGCGCCGGACCCGCGGCCAGCCGGTCCAGCAGCTGCCGCGCCCGGGAGGAGCAGGTCTCGATCCACTCCCGCACCCGATCCGCGTCCGCGAAGGCGTCGCTCAACGCGTCGATCATCGCTTCCCGGACGGCGACCCCGGTCGTCGTCTCGTCGACCGCGCCCCGGGGCACCGGCAGGCCGGCCGCGGTCAGGAGCCGGGCGAGCTGGGACTGCCGGTACGTCGTCAGGCAGGCTCGCACGGGACGGCCGAGCCCCAGCGGGCGCACGCCGAGGAGGTCGACGACCATCCCGGTGACCCGCAGCTCGGCATCGTCGCCCCAGATGAGCCCGAGGTCACGAAGCCGGCCCACCGGCTCGGACACCTCCGAATGCCCGCAGAACCTTGTCAGCTCCGCCAGGGACACCGGCCGGGGAAGGATCGTCAACGCCTCCAGGAGCTCGCAGGCGCCCGTGTCGAGACGTTCCAACGCGCGGGCCACGCTGACCCGGATCTCCAGGCNGGCCGCAAGCACCTCGAAGTCCGGTGGGGGCGGCGTCGCCAGGTCCGGCCGTAGGAGGAAGAGCCGGGTCAACGCCTGATCCGGAAGCGCACGCAACCAGTCCACAAGGGTCACGGGCGCTGTCCTGAGGCCTCGGCGGCCGGCATCGACACCCTCACGACGGTAGCTGGCGCGACGCCAGGCCGACAGGGCGCCGTCGCTCAGCCGGGCCGTGCCGCGTCACCTGGGCGGATGCCGGATTCGCAACCGCGGCGGACACCGGCACCGCGGCGACGGGTGATGGCCCCGCGCGGCAGGTCGTCGTGCCGNCCAGCCGCTCCACCGCCGATCCCGACCCGGGCCGTCCCCACCTGATCGAGCACCCATCCGCAGCTGGTGTCCCACCGCAGTACCGCGATCGCCGGATCGGTACCGCCCAGCGGAGACAACACCGCAAACGCCCAGTCGGGTGCGCCGGTCGAGGTGCGGATGCCGGTGATGCGCAGACCATCCGGCGACACCCTGGACACCAGCGGGCTGTCGAAGACCGCCGCCGTGATCGCGGCGGCCTCGGCCTCGGTGGGCAGCCGGCCGGGNCCGTCGGAGGCGTCCGGGAGCTGCCCGGCCCGGCCGTTGCCGGCATGGCCCTGCCCGGCCCGGTCCTGGCCCACCCGCCCCTGGCCGCCACTGTTCACGGTCAGGGGTGCCGCAGGAGAAGGTGCGGGTCTTGGACGCACGNGGCCTCCCTGGATGCTTTGGCAGGCCAGGACGCGCGCTCGGCCGAACATCGGCGACCAGGATGCCCGAGACGGGCCTCTTCGCGGCGAGGTCGACGGAATGCGACAGACCTACCGATACCGATTTCACACGCCCGGGGCCATCGGATGCAAGAGGATTCGGCAAACTGGGCGCAACCAATTTCGCCGGGACCGCTTCTCCTGCTCCGCCGGCCCGGATGGTCCGCGTGGCCGAGGATCCACAGGTTACCTGGACATTGCTTCGATCATACTCAATGGAGACCATAAAGCGACAAGTACGGCAACGGTGACAACAATCGCTCTCTGGTCGACAAACCTCTGCGTTGTATGCCATCTTTGCGAACTTTTTACGGGCCTGAGCCGCGAAGCCCAATCTCCGCCGACGGCGCCGGTCCAAGCCCTAACGACGCCGGTCGAACTGATCCACGAGGAAGGACAGATGGTTCACCCGTCCCCAGTCCGCGACCCGGGACATCGTCCCGGCGTCACCGGGCAGGGCCAGTGTCCGGCCGAGCGAGACGCCGACGACGAGGACCGCCGCGAGCACCGCCGCCTGAATCGCGCTGAGTACCGGGTTACGCGGCTGGCGGCCCCCTCCAGCCGGGACTCGGGTACCGGCTCGGGTACGGGCTCGGCTACCGGCCACGCGGCCGTGCGGGCGGGCCGGCTCCGAGACGGCGGCAGCGTCGCCGGCATCCGGCCCGTCGACTTCAGGACTCCCCCGCCGACCCTGTCCCGGCGGGTCCGCTCGTGGCCGGCCGGAGGCAGCGCCCGGTGACATCCGATCCGGGGCGCGCCGGGGNTCCCCGGCGGTCCGTGGGCCGTCGTCCCTGATCGCGTGCTGGTACCCGGTGAAGCTGACCTCGTCCAGTAGCCCGGAACCCGGCCGAAGTCCGGAACCCGGCCGACCGCCGCCCCGGGAGAAGCCGTCCGGGTCCGGAGGAGATCCCCGGTCCAGCCCGGACGGCGCGCGCGGGTCCGGGGGAGACGAGGAATACGCGGGTCGGTGCCGGGGGGCATCGACCCCACCCGGCGGGGAGACACCCGCGCCGCGTGGGTCGGGCCAACCGCCGCGATGGTCGGATCGCTGCGCCGGCTCGGATCGCTGNGCCGGCTCGGGCCGCTCCCCGGGCGGGACCGGCCCGCCCGGGGGCCGCCAAGCCGAGGCCGGCCGATCAACCTGCGCTGGCGTCACTGTATGAGATTGTACGATATCGTACGGTGTTGGATTGTCACCGTACGCCGGTCCGTCGAACGTCGGCGCGGCGGCTCGCGGCGAGTGGCGGGGCTCGGGCCTCCTGGCGGNTCTCGTCGCCAGCGTGCTGAACGCGACGATCCGGCCCTCGGACGGCTGGCGGCGCCGGGGCGCGGCGGTTCCCTCAGCTGCCGGACCCGACCGGGGAGCGGCCCGAGCCGCGTTGGCAGGGAGATCACGCACGGGGTCCGAGAAGTTCCGCGCCGGGTCGCGAACCGGACCGGCGGGNGGGCCGGGNTCGGCGCCATCGCCCACCCNACCATGGTCCACCCGACCATGGTTCAGTCGCGGCTGCGCGCGCGTGCCACCGTGCGAGTTCCTGCCCTCAGCGACCATCACCCGCCCCTTCCCGCCCCCGGCGCCTGGGCGCCACGTCACCGCACCATCCACCGACGACGCGAACAACGCCGACAATCACCACCCTACGGAGGTGGCCCAGGACAACCCCGACACCGACCACGGTCATATATCGCAATCTACCCCAGAGTAGTCCTACCAATACGAATCGGAACAGGCGGCCCATCGGTGATCACACCACTTTTCGGTGTTCCATCAGGACATTCCTCCCGGAGCCGGGCCGGGCCGGGCTAACGCTTCTTGACCCGGCACACCCGTTCGAGGATGAGGCCCCCGGTTAACAGCACCATCGCCGCAGCNAACCCGAGACCCGCGGTGAGCGCGTCGCCGCCCGCGGTCGGGAACTCCCCCGTGCGGGGCATGGTGTAGCCGAACACACCCGCCCAGATGCCGGCGAGCGCCGCTCCGACGACGGAGCTCGCCTTGGCCAACGCGGCGAGCCGGGCGACCGTGAGCGGGAGGATCGGCCGCGTTCCCGGCCGCCCCTCCAGCCGGCGACGGGTCAGGGATGCGACCTGGAGCTCGATGGCACCGATCATGAGAACCGACACCGACGCCGTTCGCGGCAGCGTGGGAATCGATCGGTACGCCCACCACAGCAGCAGGTACCCGAGTACCCCGAACGCCACCGCGACCGCGATGAGATCACGTGCCCGGGTCGGTCTCACCTGGCCGCCTCTTCGGCGTCACTGCCGCCGACGGCGGGATCGGTGACGGCATCGGCCCCCGGATCCGCCTCGACCACGGGATCCGACAGCGACCACGGGATCCGGCGCAGACCGGCCGGGTGCTTCCCCGCGGCCATCCGGGCGACCAGATCGGCGACCCGCCCGTGCCCGGGCAGCGTCGCCTCGGGATCAACGTCCAGCCAGGGCACGCAGACGAAGGCCCGCAGATGTGCTCGGGGATGCGGCACGAGGATCTCGGGGTCGTCACTGCGCAGGTCACCGATCGCGATGACATCGACGTCGAGCGTTCGCGGGCCCCACCGGACGGCCCGGACCCGCGCGGCCCGTTCCTCCACCTCGCGGACGACCTCGAGCAGATCACGCGGGGGTGCCGGGCGCACCAGGACGACGGCGTTCAGGTAGTCGTCCTGCTCGGGTCCACCGACGGGTGCCGTCTCGTACACCGGTGAGCCGGCGAGCACCCCCAGCGCGCGGTCGAGCCGATGGACGGCGGCGGACAGCCGGCCCAGACGATCGCCGAGGTTGGACCCGAGCGACAGCACCGCATGCTCCGGCCGGGTCATCATCCGGTCACCCGCCATCGGTGACGACCCCCGCGGCCGCGGCCGGCGCGGTCACCGACTCGACGCCGTCGACCCGGTTGCGGACGATCGTCACCGCGACATCGGCGAACGGAACCGCGATCGGGGCCGCGGGCTTGTGGACAGTCACCTCGGCCCGCATCACCCGACCGTCCCGCAGACAGGCGNGGACGAGTCGATCGGCGAGGGTCTCAATCAGATTCACGGGTTCTCCGGTGACGATCCCGGCAAGGGTCTCGGCAAGCTCGCCGTAGTGCACGGTGCGGGTCACGTCGTCGTGGAACGCCGCCGAAGAGAGGTCGAGCCACAGCGTGGCATCGACGACGAACTCCTGGCCAAGATCCCGTTCCGCCGCCAGAACCCCGTGGTAGCCGCGAGCCCGCAGCCCCGACAGGGTGATCCGGTCGAGCGACGTGGCCCTCGATTGGGAGGCGACCTCCGCTGCGGAGCCCGTCACCGCGGAGCCCACGGAACCTCCCGATCTTCCACGCGGCCGGGATCCACGGCCCGGCCGGGATCGGCCTCGGGTCCGTCCCCGCGCCGGTCACTATCGTCCCGCCAGGCGCGCACGACCCGCACGGCGTCGGCGGCCGGCCGGACGGCGTGCACCCGCACGCCCCACACCCCGGCCGCGGCCAGCAACGCGGTGGTCGCCTGGGTGGCGTCGTCCCGGTCGGCGACCGGCCGGGCCGGGCCGTTCGCGTCCGCCAGTACCGAGCCGAGAAACGACTTGCGGGACGTGCCGACGAGCAGCGGCCGGCCGAGCGCGACGAAGGCGTCGATGTGGCGCAGAAGCGTCCAGTTGTGCCGGGCGGTCTTGGCGAAGCCGATGCCGGGGTCGAGGATGACCCGATCCTCGGCGATCCCGGCGGCCAGCACGGCCCCGAGCCGGTCCACGAGCTCCGCGACCACCTCCGCGACCACGTCGCGGTACACCGCCCGGGACGCCATGTCCGCACTGGTCCCCCGCCCATGCATCAGCACGTAGTGCACGCCACGGTCGGCGACGAGACCGAGCAGATCGGGATCGGCGCCGCCGGACACGTCGTTGACGAGCACCGCCCCGGCGTCGACCGCGGCGGCGGCCACAGCGGCACGGCTGGTGTCGACGCTGACCCGGACGCCCGCGGCGGCGAGCTCGGCCACCACCGGAAGCACGCGACGCATCTCCTCGGCGGCGATGACCCGAGACGCGCCCGGTCGGGTCGNCTCACCACCGACGTCGACGAGATCCGCCCCGTCGTCGGCCATCCGCAGCCCGGCCCGGACCGCGTCCAGCGGATCGAGGTAGGTACCGCCGTCCGAGAACGAGTCCGGCGTGACGTTGACGACGCCCATCACCCTGGTCAGGCCGCCCGGCAGGAGGAGTTCCTCGACGGTCCCGCTCATGGGAGACCTCCACCGGACGTCGCGTCCAGCGGCGCACGGCGGTAGGTGTAGCGGTAGACCGGCCGGAAACCAAGATCGGCGTACAGGCCCCGCGCCGCGGCGCTGACCTCTTCGACCTGCAGATACGCATGAGTGGCGCCTCTGCCCGCCGCCCACTCGGCGAGTGCCGCGATAACCCGGCGGGCCGCGCCCCGGCCACGGGCCACGGGCAGGGTGGCCATGCTGTAGACACCCAGCCAACGGTCGTCCGCGATGCCGCGTCCGACCGCCGCCGGCATGCCGTCCACGGTCAGGGTGATGTAGATGGTGGGCAGCCGCAGCGCCGAGAGCACCGCGAGCGTGCCGGGCCGCTGCGCGTTGAACGTCGTCAGCACCTGGCCGGCGACATCCAGCCACTCATCCGCCGGCGTGGTGGTGACGGTCATCCCCACCGAGCCGGCAGCCGCCGGTGCCCGGTCGGCACCACTCACAAGGCCGGCGAGAGGCGCCGTGCAGACGTCGGTAGGACCGGTGTCGTCGTACCCGGCGGCGTCGAGGACCGCGCCGAGCCCGGTCGGCCGGGAGAAGGGTGTCAGCTGGAAGGTCGGCGGCAGACCGGCGGCGGTGTAGAAATCCCGCACCGTGGCAAGCGCCGCGGCGAGGTCGGGCACGTCGCCGCGGGCCCAGACCGAGTTGCCTCGCCGGGACGACCCGGCGGACTCGCGCAGCACCCACCCGGCCCGTTCGACCTGGCGCAACGGCGGCCAGGCCCGGTGCGCCAGGTCATCGAGCTCACGGGCCAGGGACGCGTCGGCGGACGGCAGGTTCGTCCGCGGCCCGACCAGCGGATCGGCGGGACACC
>NZ_JPGU01000003.1:94142-111724 GCF_000732115.1 Frankia sp. CeD | reverse complement strand
CATCAGGCACGGCGCGCNGACCACGGCCGGCCTGGTCGACACCAGCTGCGCGACCTGCCGGCCGGAAAGCACGTCGGGGGGCCATCGACCACGATACCGAGGCTACCGATCCGAACGCGGGGATGGACGACCCGAACGCGGGGATGGACGACCCGAACGCGGGGATGGACGACCCGAACGCGGGGATGGACGACCCGAGCGCGGGGATGGACGCCGGCGCCGATCGGACCAACATCGGGTCCCCCAGCTTCACCTTTTCGGTAATCATGACAAGGTGTCATGATTACAAAGCTATTGCCGCCTCGTTCCCGTTCTGGAGCGAACCGGCGGCGGGCCGCATCCCGGCCTCCCTCGGCTCGTCGCCCGGGNCCCTCCCGGGCNGGGGCGATGATCCACAAGCCTGCGCCGCGCGATCCTGTCGGTCCTGCCAGCGCCCCCCTNCCTCANCCCGCCACCGCCGACCGGCGAGCTCCACCGCCGCATCGCACCGCCGCCGGCTTGCCCGCCAAACATGATCGGCAGAGGAAACCTCCGGGTAACACCACGCAGAGCCACGATGACAGGAACTTTGCGCACCAATAATCATCACCCTCCGGCGCAGCCTCCCTCCTACTATTGACAAAGCGAGACACAGGCCAGATCCGGTCGGACCAACCAGAGCGACCGGAACGACCGGCCGGCGGCAGCGAGGCCGTCGTACGACCGCCGGGAGACTTCGGCCGTTGATCGCTGGATCCGGCCGGACCGCCGTCAGGGAGGATGGCGGTCGCGGCACCGATGCGGGCGCGTGGTCTCACTGTGCGCCCCCGGTCGGTCGCTTCTCGCGGTGGGCTCTACCCCCACTACCTTGTCGTCACGGTCACGACCGTGGTGCTGTCTGAAGGAAGGACGCGCGGCATGCCGCAGTCGAGCGGATCTTCACCGACGCGCGGGCCCGACCCCGGGGCCTGGGTCCCGGCGAGCCGGGCGGCCCCTCTCCCACCCTGGTGGGCGACCACCGAGTCGATCGTCATCCCGCCGGCGCGCACCCCTCCGGACGACCACCCCGAGGACTACGAGCCGGCGCCACCGCCCCAGCCTTCGATGACGAAAGCCGCAACGAGCCCCACCGATGTGTCGCCGGCACCCGCGGGCACGCCATCCTTCGGCACTGTGAGCGAAGCACCATTCGGCGCTGTGAGCGGAGCGATCCCGGCGCAGCCGACACCGTCGTCGGCCCCCCACACCACACGCCTCGGCGCCCCGGCCCCCGGTGCCTCGGACCGCAGGCAGTTCCATCGCTATGCGGGAGCGGCGGTCATGACCGCGATCCTCGCCGAGGGACAGATCATGGAGGTCTCGGACGTCCTCGCGGCCAGTCCGATCCAGCTCGCCCTGGAACGCGCCGACGATCTGCTCGACGACCTCCTCGACGCGCACGAGGCGNCCCCNCCCGCGCACATCCTGGCCCAGACCGAGCGGTTGCGCCGCGGCCTGGAGCGACTCAGCCGGCGGTCCATCCCCGCCGGCGACGCCCACCGGCGCGACGTGCTGCGGGGGCGGGTCGCCGTGCTGGGTGCGGATGCGGCCTTCAAACTCGGTGACATCGAGACCGCGCGGTCGCTGACGTCGCTCGGGTTCCAGGCGGGGCGCTCGGTGGGTGAGGGTGCGCTTCGCGGTTCGGCCCGGGAAGTCGCGGCCGTCAACGAGTTCTACGCCGGCCGGCCCGACGAGGCGCTCCGCCTTGCCCGGGACGGGCTGACCCACGTCAGTGGCGGTGCCGTGCGGGCCCGACTTGTCTGCCAGGAGGCGCGTGCCCTCGCCGCCCTCGGTGACGTGCGGGGCGCGGCCCAGGCCCTGGACCGGGCGTACGACCTGGCGGACGCCATCCCGGCGGACCAGTGGGGCCGTCCCGGTCCGAGTTTCGACCAGTTCAATCCGGTCGAGGTGCCCTACAACGCCACGACGGCCCTGTGTCTACTCGGCCGACCACAGGCCGCCCAGGAACACGCGGATCTCGCCCTGCCGAAGCTGGACGGGATGAACGCCCCGGGATTCCGGTCGGTGATCCGCCTCGATCTCGCCCTGGCGCTGGCCCGGCAGGGTCGCCTGGAACTCGACCAGGTCTGCGCCCTGGCCACCGAGGCGATCCAGATCTCCTGGGGGCGAACCGTGGCCTCCGTCTCGGGACGCGCGGATCAGCTGCTCGCGGCCACCCGGCCGCACAGCGAGGTGCGCCAGGTGCGGGACCTCGCGGTACTCATCCGGGAGTGGCAACGCTCCGCGGCGCGGCAGCGGCCCGGCGGGCGCGCGGTTCCCGTGCCGAGCTCGCCGGTCTGACGCCGGCCACCGTACGAGGACCGTGCGAGGGCGCAGTGGCCGACGGCGGGCNCCCTCCGGCGGGCTCGCCGGACCACGCGCGGTTCACCGCGGAGCGGACCCGCCGCGCCCTCGGTGCGATCTGCGCCGAGGCCGGCCTGGACGACTCGGATGCCATGCTGATCAAGAGAACCGTGAACGCGGTGTACCGGCTGCCACGGGCCGGCGCGGTTGTCCGGATCATCGGATCGGCCGCGATGGCGCATCGGGTGAACAAGGTGGTCCGGGTGGCCCGCTGGCTGGCGGAGAACCACGTCCCGGCCGTCCGGCTGCTCCCCGGCGTGCCGGCCCCGGTCACGGCGGCCGGCTTCCTCGCGACGGTCTGGGCCGACGCGACGCCACCCGGCACCCCGCCCGGCGGTCCGGCACCGGACACCGCGGAGCTGGCCGGCGCGCTGCGCGGTCTGCACNCCCTGGCGCCGCCGGAACCGCCGCTGCCATGCTGGGATCCCCTCGACGACGTCCGCCGGCGATTATCCGACGCCGAGGCGCTCCCCGGGCCCGACCGCCGTTTCCTGGAGAAGATGACCGGCCGGATCGCGGCGGCTCTGCCCACCATCCGCTACGCGCTGCCGCGGGTCGTCATACATGGGGACGCGCATCTGGCGAACCTCGTGCGGGCCGCGGACGGCCGCGCGCTGCTCTGCGACTTCGACGCCACCTGCCTGGGGCCGGCGGAATGGGACCTGATTCCTGTGGCGGTCGGCCGGCTACGCTTCGGTCATGATCCTCAGGCCCACCTCGATCTGGCCCGGGGCTACGACTTCGACGTCACCACCTGGGACGGGTTCGCCGTCCTGCGGGCGGTCCGGGAACTGAAGCTGGTGACGAGCGTGGTGCCGATCCTGGGGAGCAGCGCGACGGTGGCCGCCCAGTTCCGGGTCAGGATCGACAGCCTGCGCTCCGGCGACACCGGCGTCCGCTGGTCCCCCTACCGTTGACGCCTCCCTCATCACCCTCGCTGTCAGGGCCCCCGGGGAGGAGACGCCCCCGGGGAGGAGACGCCCCCGGGGCCGGCACCACACGAGGCACACCGTTTCCACCGGCCGGGCCGTGCGGTCCACGGAACCACATGTCATTCTGGTCAGACCTGTCGGGCCGGTCCGGCGGGTCACGTCCACGTGCCGGACGCTCGGCTCCGAACGCGGGCTACCGGGGACCGCTGTCCTGGGCGTGGTCGTCAGATCACCCCGGCCTCATGGCTTGGGTCGCCCAAACGGAGGGGAGGCCCTTGAACACGACGGAGGGAATGCCCGCCCCGGGGATCAACCAGGTGGTGTGCTGCCCGGAGAACAATCATGAACGATGATCCCCGGGAGATCGGCGCCATCCGGGTCGGCGATGCCGGAGATCGGGACCCCGCGAATCCCGGGCCGCGGGAGCGTGGCGGGCGCGTCGGGTCCCCGCCGCCGACCACCGAGCAGCCGTCCCGTTCGGCGAGCCGACTGCCGGCAGTGACGGACACCGACCGGTCGTCCCCCGACCGGTCGTCCCCCGACCGAGCCGACCCGGATCACTGGCAGACCGGTCCGGCGCAGCCGCGCTCCGCCGGTGCCGCCGGTTGGACGGTCGACGGCCCCTACCGCCCCGAGCCGGCGGCATCCGTCTTCCGGCCGAGCACCGCCGCCCCGGCGGCGTCCCCTGCCGTCTCCGACACCTGGCCGTCGATGCGCCGCGTTGATCCGATGTCGGCCACGGGCTCCGAGGCAGCGGGTTCCTACCCGGCTGGCCCGGCTGGCTGGACCGATCGGGGCACGCCCGGGTCCGCGGCCATGAACCGTCGAGGCACGGAGAGTGCCAACGGCAACGGCAGGATGCTGCCGATCGAGACCCGCACCTTCGATCCGCTGCTCGACCAGTTCCCACCGAATCCGGGCGGAGCGTTCGGTCAGGCGTACCCGCCGCCCCCGCCGGGGGAGACCCGGGCCTGGCGGGGCGATCCGCTGAACCCGCCACCGCTGAACCCGCCACCGTCCGACCCGTACGCCCAGTCCCCGCCACCGGGCCCGCCGCTGAACCCGCCACCGTCCGACCCGTACGCCCAGTCCCCGCCACCGGCCCCGCGGGACGAGCGCCATGATCCGTGGCGGAGCACGCCGCCGGTGGCGGCGGCGAACTCGTCCGCGCTGGAGGAGACCGCCGCGATGAGACGAGCGGACTTCGACTCCGCCGCTCCCCGGCCGTACGGCGAGATGGATGGGCGATACGAGACCTATCGACCGTCAACCGAGTATCCCGCGCCGCCGCCGCCCGACCGGTCGAGAACCGGAAGTAAGGCGGCCGGCGGCCCGTACACCGGCCCGGCCCGCACGCCCACCGAAGCCGGCCGCATCCCCTCCTGGCTACGCGATCCCGAGCCGGCCGGGTNGCCCGGCGGACCGGCCGGGATCGGGCGGCACCGCGATCCGAACCGCGGCGATCAGGCCCACGACGGCCGGGCCCACGACGAATCGTTCCGGACGGAGCACGACCCATCGGCCGCGGCCGGCCGGCGTCGGGCCGGTGGCCCGGTGGGACCGGGTTCCCGGGAGACGGGAAACGGCCGGGCGGGGCTCGCCACCAGCGCACTGCTGCCCGCTCCCCCGGAGACGGCGTCCCGCGGCTGGCGCAGGCTCGTTTACCAGGTCTCGGCGGGCGCGGNGAANCCCNGTCCGTCCCCCGACGAGGNTCGCGACCGCCGGCTCCTCGCGCGCATCCGGAACCCGCTGCACGACTGTCACCGCATCGCGGTGATGTCCCTCAAGGGCGGCGTCGGCAAGACCACGACGACGGTGGCGGTCGGTTCCACGCTGGCCAGCCTGCGCGATGACCGGGTGGTGGCGATCGACGCGAATCCGGACCGTGGCACCTTGGGTTCCAGGGTGCCACGCACCTCCGCCCACACGGTGCGCGAACTGCTGGAGGACGCTCCGCGTCTGCACCGGTACGTGGACGTCCGCAGGTACCTGTCACAGGCCGACTCGAGGCTGGAGGTGCTGGCGTCGGCCAACGATCCGGAGCTGTCGGACACCTTCGGGGACGCCGACTACCGGGCAGCCGACGATCTGCTGCAACGGCACTACTCGATCCTGTTGACCGATTGTGGGACGGGCATCCTGCACAGTGCGATGCATGGGGTGCTGGAGCTAGCCGACACGCTGGTGATCGTGAGCAGCGCCAGCGCCGACGGCGGGTCCAGCGCGAGCGCCACCCTCGACTGGTTGGACGCGCACGGCTACTCCGACCATGTCCGCGAGGCGGTCGCCGTGATCTCGATGTTCCCCGTCCA
The DNA here is from genome assembly GCF_000732115.1 of Frankia sp. CeD. Lineage (NCBI taxonomy): Bacteria > Bacillati > Actinomycetota > Actinomycetes > Frankiales > Frankiaceae > Frankia > Frankia sp. CeD. Next base: position 106,098 of record NZ_JPGU01000003.1, on the reverse strand, counting down.
GGGCGAGCGGGTCGACGTCGACACGCTGGAACGGCATTTTGAAGCCCGGACGCGACGGGTGGTCCGGGTCCCGTTCGACCCGCATCTGGCCGACGGGGGACGGATCGTGCTGTCGAACCTGAAACGGGAGACGCGGGCGGCCTATCGGGAGATCGCCGGCGCGGTAGCCGAACGCTTCGGCGAGGAACGCCGCGGCTACCCGGGCGGCTGACGCCGCTGACACCGCCGGCTGCCTCAGCAGTTCAGTGGCTCAGCAGCTCAGCAGCTCAGCAGCTCAGTGCCTCAGTGCCTCAGTGCCTCAGTGCCGCCACCGCCGCCCGCACGCCGGGACGACGCAGTTGCCGGGCGATGGTGGTCCGTCCCTCGATGAGCCGGGTGAACAGCCCGAAGGTGCCCGGAGCCGCCATGACCGTGTGCATCGCGCCCGGCCGGCGGGTGAACGCGGCCAGGACCTCTCGTCCCGCCGCCATCTCGGGGCCCAGGATCGCCTCGACGCGCGCGGGATAGGCCGCCAAGGCGTCGAGCGCCGTGGCGCCCGGGCCAGTGGGCCTTGTATCCGTTACCCCCCCGGCCCGGGTCACGCCCGCCCTCGCGCGACCGACGCCCACACTCGCCGCGGCGGCCGCCTCCCCGGCGAGCCGACCCGACCGTAATGCGAACGAGATGCCTTCGCGTGTCCACGGATCCAGGAGCCCGGCCGCGNCCCCCGCGACCAACNCCCGGCCCCGCCGCAGCGGGGAGGCGACGGCCCGCACCCGGGTGAGATGTCCGGAGTCATGCTGGCGCGGCAGGTCGGTGAGCCCGAGACGGTCGACGAACCGGGTGTAATAGGCGCGCAGCGCGGCGCCCTCGGCACGATCACCGATCACGCCGACCGTGAGCACCCGTCCCTTGGGGAACACCCACCCGTAGGAACCCGGCACCGGCCCCCAGTCGATGAGCATGCGTCCGGCCCATCGCGCGGCACGCGCCGGGTCGGCGACAAACTCGCCCTCCAGGCCGACGTCGACCTGGTCACAGCGGACACCGACATAGGTGCCGCAACGACCCGAGGTGCCGTCCGCACCCACCACCACCCGAGCGCGCAGGTCCGCCCCCGCACGCAGACGCACGGTCACCCAACCGTCGTCCTGATCCCCGGCGTCCTCGGCGATCCCGGTCCCGCCCGGCCCGCTCTCGGTCAGCCCCACCACGTGCGCACCGGTCCGCACGGTCGCGCCGGCCGCGGCCGCCGCGGCCAGGAGAGCGGCGTCCAGATCGGATCGCATCACCATCGACATCCAGGGACGGCCGCCGGACCGGCCGCGGGTGACCTCGAAGCGGCCGTCCCAGGTCATCGTCAGGGAGCTGACGCTGGCTCGAACCAGACCGGCCAGTTCGATGCCGAGATGATCCGCCGAAAGGCCGACCAGGCCGCCACCGCAGGTCTTGTAACGAGGTACCGCCGAGCGTTCGAGCACGCACACCCGGGCCCCGGCGTTCGCCGCCGCCCGCGCCGCGCTGCCACCGGCCGGACCCGCCCCGACGACAATGACGTCAAAGGTGTTCTCCGGGTCGTCAACCCTGCTCACAGCGCTCCATCCTCCCGACACCGCACCCCGCCCAGGCAGCGCACCCCGCCCAGGCAGCGCACCCCGCCCAGGCAGCGCGGTCTGCGCCGATGCCGTCAGCGCAGGGTGAGGCTGCGTCCAACAAGACCCGCCCGCACCCGGCGTTCGTGCGCGGTCAGTGCCGTGGTGTCGGCCAGTGCCCTCTGGTAGGCCACCCGCAGCGCGGCGGCCGGCTCCTCACAGCTACCCGCCTCGCTTCCGGGCGCGAGATCCCAGACGGGCACGACGAGCCCGGCGGCGCGGAAGAACCCGATGAACCTGGAGCCCTCCCCCACCGTGAGACGTTCGGCCGCGGCCAGGCGAGCCAGCGCATCCAGCAACGCCTCCTCGGTGGGGGCGACGTCGGCGCCCGCGCCGATGGGAGCGACCGCCTCGGCCTCGGAGTCGGTGCCCGCCGCAGCACCCGCCGCACCCGGCCAGGCCAGCGGAAGCGCCCACCGCAGGTGCCAGCGGTCACCGGGATGGCACCAGTAGGCGGCCGGCACCGAGGTGAGCCGTACGGTGGGCACCACGGTGGCGTTGGCGCGCTCCAGCATCACCGCCACCTCCGGGTTCGGACCGCTCTCCTCGTCGGACGGTGGCAGCCACCATCCGAATCCGGAATGAACGGTGATGTCCAGGGGCGCCGGGTCCAGCAGGTCGGTGAGCCGGGGCAACCCGGCGAGTCCCGCGGGCAGTTGTTCCACGAGGCGCGGCGCGGAGGCGGGCGGGATGTCGATCGCACTCCCCGGCTCGGCGGCGAGTGCGGCGAGCAGGGCACCGGCGACGTCCCGCGATACGTCCAGACCCGGAAGGGCGATCTGCAGGGCGACCAGGATTTCGCCGTCCTCGCGTACCAGGGCGGGGGCGGCCTGCGGCAGCATCGTGCAGAGCGTGATGCGCCGGTCGGCGTGCTCGGGATGGTCGGCGAGGTAGGCCGCCGCCAGGGCCAGCGGCGCGGTGGCGCTGGGCACCAGCTCCCGCAGGGCGACCAGGTCCGGCTCGTCGCGGCGGCCCGCGAACGGGCGCAGCACGGGAGCCGGCCGGTTCCGCTCGCCGTGGCACGCCTTGTAACGACGGCCCGACCCGCAGGGACAGGGTTCCCGCGGTCCGACGGCGGGGATGGCACCATCGGATCCGTGGACGGACGGGCGGCGACGGCTCCGTGCGGCTCCCCCGCCAGAGCCGGGCGTGGCGACTCGTGCCGGGCGGGTGCCGGGACGCTGGGGTGCGGGTCGGCGAGCGATCACGACCTCCTGAGGTAGAGACCGTCACGCGCGGTCATGGACTTCCTGCGGGTAAGGCTAAGCCATGCTCGGCGGATGATGAGGGTACCGGGTGGCGGCCGTGGCCGTGGCAAACACCACCGATCCCGTCGCGGGAGCGGGCTGACGGAGGGCCGACAGCCGACAGATCCGGTCAACGACAGACCCGGTCGACGACAGACCCGGTCAACGACAGATGCATCCCCGGTATCTCGGGCGCCCGTTCAGGGATAACCCTCTTCCGCGGCAGGGACTATCCCGTCGCTGCGAAAGCATCACCACGGATACCGCACGCGGACCCCTCCTCAATGGGCACGATGAACACAGCCGTTCGGCGGACGGGCACTGGCGGGACTGATGGCGAGCATCATCAACGCTCGTCCGCAAGCCACCGTCACCGTGGCGACACATCCAGGAGGGCGACGCCGCGGGAACCGGTGAAAGGCCAATCGGCATGCGGCGCCCGCGGCATTCATCTCGATATAGGGGGATCGGTGGCGAAGGTCGTCGTCGCCGGCGGGGGCATTGCTGGGNTCGCCTGCGCCAGCGCACTGCTAGCCGAGGGAATCACCGTGGATGTCCGTGACCGGGGCCGCGTGATCGGCGGACGGATGGCCTCACGGTGGATAGACGGGCGCATCGTGGACTCCGGCGCGTCGTACTTCACCGCCACCTCGCCGGAGTTCCGCGAAGTCGTGGACGATTGGTTCATCCGTGGCCTGGTACGCCCCTGGACGCACCGAATGTCGGTAATCAGTGGGCCGACCGCCACCCTGGCCGAGCCGCGTTCCGGCCCGCTGCGGTACGCCGCCCCGCGCGGGCTGCGTTCCCTGGTCGCCGACCTCGCCTCCCGAGCCGGGGTGCAGGTCACGCAGTCCACACCGATCCGCCGGGTCACCCCGGGTCCCCGCGTTGACGACGAGGCCGCCGACGCGGTGGTCCTCGCGATGCCCGACCCGCAGGCGCTGCGCCATCTCGACCCGGCCTGCACCGAGGAGCGGGCGCAGCTCGCCGGCCGACCCTGGTCGCCGGTGCTGGCGCTGCTCGCCGGCTGGCCCTACCGGTGCTGGGCACCGATCGACGGAGCCTTCGTCCACGACGACGATACGATTGCCTGGATCGCCGACGACGGTCGTCGCCGGGGTGACAATGCCGCCGTCCTGGTCGCCCACTCGACGCCGGATTTCGCGCGGCCGCGGCTGGCCGACCCCGCGGCGGCCGGGCCCGATCTCGTCGCGGCGCTACGGCGCCTGCTCACCATCACGATGCAACCCAGTTGGACGTATGTGCAAAAGTGGACCTTCGCTCGCCCGGACCGTCCGCACGAACAGCCGTACTACCTGTCCAGCAGTGGGATCGGGCTCGCCGGCGACGGCTGGGGAACACCGAAGATCGAGAGTGCCTGGCGCTCGGGCACCGAGCTGGGCCGGGCCCTTGCCGCCCGATTGAGATAACCGATTGCGACAACCTATCGCAATAACCGATTACGATGACCGATGACATGTGACCGGATCGAGCCTGTGTCGGCGTAGGTCGTTCGGTTGACGATGCGTGACGCGGGTACACCCTCCGACATGGAGATCAAAGTAAGCCTGTCGTTGCCCCACGATGAGATCTCCATACCCGTGATTCGACGTATCTGTACGCAGTCCCTGAAAGTCCTGGGCGTCAATAAAGAATGCATTGACGATGTTGAAATCGCCTTGACCGAAGCGTGCGACAACGTTCTTCTACATGCTCATGCCGGCGACGAGTACGAGGTTTTTGTGGGAGTGGACAACGAAGTCGCTGTCATCGAGGTGAGCGATCGCGGCGACGGTTTCGACAGCGCGGATGAGCTCGATCGGACAGCCCGCCAGAATGGCGATTCCCCCAGGCCGGATAATGTTCCCGAGCAAGGCCGCGGCATCTTTCTCATGCGCGCTCTGATGGACCGGGTGCAGTTCCACCAGGTGGACAGCCCCCATCGGGGCACCCGCGTGCATCTGGAAAAGACTCTCACCTGGGAGGAGAGCGCTCCCGGGGCGCGGCTGAGCCGGGCGCGGACGGGGCTCCGGCCCGCTTCCCGCCCGGAGGTGGCCGAGGGCATCCATCCGGTCTGACGTCTCCCGCCGNNCNCCNTCNCCCGCCGNCCNCCGTCNCCCGCCGTCCCCCGCCGCTCCCTTCGTCGATCGGCCGCCCCACGATTCGACCGGCTACGCTGACGGGAGTGGACTCCGAGGAATCTGGGCGGGTATCGCGATGGGTGTGGTAATGACTGAGGCGGACTCGCCGGCCCGGATCGGGATCGTCACCTTCCCCGGCTCCCTCGATGACCAGGACACGGCGCTCGCGGTGCGGGCCGCCGGTGCCGAACCGGTCTCCCTCTGGCATGGCGACAGCGATCTCGCCGGCGTTGACGCCGTCATCCTGCCCGGCGGATTCTCCTACGGTGACTACCTGCGTGCCGGTGCGATAGCCCGGTTCTCGCCCATGGTGGCGGCCCTCGTCCCGGCGGCCCGCGCGGGCCTGCCGATTCTCGGCATCTGCAACGGGTTTCAGGTGCTCTGCGAGGCCGGCCTGCTCCCCGGGGCACTGACCCGCAACGTGGGACTGCACTTCGTCTGCCGCGACCAGCGGTTGCGGGTCGAGGCGCCGGGCACTGCCTGGACCCGCGGCTACCAGGACGGCGAGGAGATCGTCATCCCGGTGAAGCACGGGGATGGCCGCTATGTTGCGGCCCCGGACGTGCTCGCCGAACTCGAGGCGGCCGGGCGGGTTGTGGTGCGCTACGTCGGCGGGAATCCCAACGGGTCGGCGGCCGACATCGCCGGGATCTGTAACGAGAGCCGGACGATCGTGGGCCTGATGCCGCATCCCGAGCATGCTGTCGACGACCTCACCGGCCCCGGGGTCGACGGGCTTCGCATGTTCACCTCGGTGCTGTCCGGCTTTTTGTCGGCTTTTTCCTCTTAAAGAAGGATTTTTGGTTACGAAGGGGTCTCCTGGCCCACCCGGGCGCCCGGACCAGGGGATATCGGCGAGGATGGGAGGGTGACCGGCAACCCCGCCGCCCCCGCGGCCACCTCCGTGAGTCCCCCCGCCGAGCAGCCCTACCAGGAGCTGGGGCTCACCGACGACGAGTACGCCCGGATCATCGCGACCCTCGGTCGCCGGCCCAGCGACGCCGAACTCGCGATGTACTCGGTGATGTGGAGCGAGCACTGCTCCTACAAGTCCTCCAAGGTGCATCTGCGGCAGTTCCGGGACACCCCGTTGACGGACCGGCTGCTGGTGGGCATGGGGGAGAACGCGGGCGTCGTCGACGTCGGCGAGGGGCTGGCGGTCACCTTCAAGATCGAGTCGCACAACCACCCCAGCTTCGTCGAGCCGTACCAGGGGGCCGCGACGGGTGTAGGCGGCATCGTCCGTGACATCCTGACCATGGGGGCCCGCCCGATCGGCGTGCTCGACCCGCTGCGCTTCGGCGAGGCCGACGCGGCGGACACCGCCCGGGTCCTGCCCGGGGTCGTCNCCGGCATCGGTGGCTACGGCAACTGCCTCGGCCTGCCCACCATCGGCGGCGAGGTCGTCTTCGACCCGACCTACGCGGGTAACCCGCTGGTCAACGCCCTGTGCGTCGGGGTCATGCCGGTCGATCGGGTGCAGACGTCGGCGGCGACCGGGGTCGGCAACGCCGTCGTCCTGCTCGGCGCCAAGACCGGCCGGGACGGCATCGGCGGCGTCTCGATACTGGCGTCGGCAACCTTCGACGAGGGCGGCGGCCCGGCCCGGCGACCCTCGGTGCAGGTCGGCGACCCGTTCACCGAGAAGATCCTGATCGAGACCTGCCTGGAGCTGTTCGACCGCAAGCTCGTCACCGGCATCCAGGATCTCGGCGGCGCCGGGCTGACCTGCGCGCTGACCGAGACCACCGCCGCGGGCATCGCCACCGGCCAGCCCGGCGGCATGGAGGTCGACCTCGACCTCGTGCCCCTGCGCGAGGCGTCGATGGCGGCGCACGAGGTCCTCGCGAGCGAGTCCCAGGAGCGCATGCTGGCGATCGTCACGCCCGAGGCGCTGCCCGAGGTTCTCGCCCTCGCCGAGCGCTGGGGTGTGCTCGCGACCAGGATCGGCACCGTCACCAACAGCGGTCGGCTGACCGTACGCTGGCACGGCGAGGTCGTCGTCGACGTTCCGCCCGGATCACTCGCCGACGATGGCCCGGTCTACGAGCGCCCCCTGCGCCGCCCGGTCGACTTCGACCTGGTCCGGGCGGACGCACCCACGCCCGCCCGGCTCGCCCGNCCACGGACCGGGCCGGAGCTGCGGGAGACCCTGCTGCGGCTGGTCGCCTCCCCGAACCTGTGCTCGCGGGCCTGGGTGACCGACCAGTACGACCGGTACGTGCAGGCGGGCACCGTGCTCGCCCAGCCGGAAGATGCGGGCGTGCTTCGGCTGTCGGCGGCCACCGGCCTGGGGATCGCGCTCGCCACCGACGGCAACGGACGGTACGCACGGCTCGACCCGTTCGCCGGCACCCAGCTCGCCCTGGCGGAGGCGTGCCGCAACGTGGCCGTCGCCGGATCGGTGCCGATCGCGGTGACGAACTGCCTGAACTTCGGCTCCCCAGAGGACCCCGAGGTGATGTGGNAGTTCGCCCAGGCGTGCGCGGGCCTCGCCGAGGGCTGCCGGCGGCTCGGCCTCCCGGTGACGGGCGGCAACGTCTCGTTCTACAACCAGACCGGCTCGACGCCGATCCATCCGACCCCGGTGATCGGGGTGCTCGGCCTGTTCGACGACGTCACGCGCCGGACGCCCATCGGCTTCGCCGAGGAGGGGGACGTCCTGATCCTGCTCGGCGAGACCGCCGACGAATTCGGCGGCTCGGAGTGGGCGTGGGTGACGCATCGCCATCTCGGCGGCGAGCCGCCGGCCGTCGACTTCGCCCGGGAGAAGCTACTCGGCGAGATCCTCGTCGCCGGTTCCCGCGACGGCATGCTCACCGCCGCGCACGACCTCTCCGACGGTGGGCTCGCCCAGGCGCTCGTCGAGTCGTGCCTGCGCGGCGGGCACGGCGCCCGGATCATCCTGCCGGCCGGATCGGACCCGTTCGTCGAGCTGTTCAGCGAGTCGGCCGGCCGCGCCGTCGTCGCGGTGCCCCGCGCGGAGGAACTGCGCTTCACCGACATGTGCGAGGTGCGGGGCCTGCCGTGGCGGCGTGTCGGTGTCGTCGACGGGGACACCCTCGACGTACAGGACGCCTTCACCGTCGGCCTCGACGAGCTGCGCGCGGCGCACGAGGGAACGCTGCCGGCACTGTTCGGCCGGCTCACCTAGACACGAGTACGTCCGGATAAATCCGAGTAAGTCCCGGCAGGCGAGGCCGGTCAGGAGTGGCCGTAGGGCTCCGGTCCCGGGCCGTCCGCGGTCTCGCCCGCCCCGTTGTCGTCCACCGAACCCGGCGGATGGGCGGCCACACCCACCAGCTCGACGTCGATCGGCTCCAGGTCGGAGGGGTCCTCGTCGAACAGGACGGGTTCGGGATGCGCCGAAGGAGCCACCAGTGCCTCCGAGTGCGCCCCACAGCCGTGGTCGATCGACGTGACCCGGCCGTCGTCCGGTGCGAGCTCGTTGGCGCAGACGCCGAACATCCGGCCGAGCGCACCCGCGAGCCGCACGTGGAATCCGCAGGTCAGGCAGGATGCGGGCGCCACCTTCGCGATGGATGCGTCCGGGCCGGCGGGACCCGCGTACCAGCGTTCGACCGCCTCCTCCCGCCCGGTCACGGACAGCACCCGGGCCCGCCCCAGACCGAGCTCAAGGAAGACGTCGGTGTCGACGAACTCCTCGGCGTCCTCTGTGCGCAGCGCGAGCCGAGGATCGTCGATGGCGGTCGGCAGCAGGTCCCCGATCCCGACGTCGCCCGGCCGCAGCCGCTCCGACCAGGGGACCCACGGGGGCGCCAGCATGGCCCCGTCCCCGGGCATCAACACGACGTCGTCGACCGTCGCCTTGCGCACCCGCGCGGCCCGGGTAACGATCNCTGTCCAGACCCAGCCGGGATAGGCCCGCGCCAGGCAGGCGAACCGGTGCAGGACGAGGCGGTCCCCCTCGCTCTCGACGCCGAGATGCGCACCGACCTCCGCCGCGGACCCCGCCTCCTCGACGGCAGCCTGCCGGGCCAGGTCGACGGCGGCCGCACAGGTCGGATCGGCCACGGGTTCCCGCCCGGACCGGACCGTCCTACGAACATCGGGAGCATCCACGGGAAGTATTCTCACCCACGAACCCATCCACCGCCCGACGTNGTCGTAGTGGCGCAGGTCCAGGACGGCGCCGCGCCGGTCCAGGACGGCGCCGGTCCAGGACGAGGACACTGGGCAGGGTGAACCTGGGCAGCACAGTGGTGAACAGCCTGCGCCGGCTGCGGGCGAGTGTGCGCGGCAATGACGCCGACCGGTCGGGGCTGTCGTCGCTGACGGAGCTGTCGTTCGTCAACGCCGCCGGGGACGCGCTGGTGACCGTCGCGTTGGCGGGTTCGCTGTTCTTCGCCGTCCCGTCCGGCGAGGCCCGGTCGAAGGTCGCCCTCTACCTACTGGTCACCATGGTGCCGTTCGCCCTGCTGGCGCCGGTCATCGGTCCACTGCTGGACCGGGTGGCCTACGGTCGGCGGACGGCGCTCGCCGCCATCTGCCTGGGCCGCGGGCTGCTGGCGTGGCAGCTCGCGGGGGCACTCGACGGGCTGGCCGTCTNCCCCCTCGCGCTCGGCCTGCTCGTGCTCTCCCGCGGGTTCGGCGTCGCGCGCAGCGCCGTCATTCCCCGGGTGGCCCCGGCGGAACTCACGCTCGTCACGATCAACTCACGGATCTCGCTGGTAAACATCGTCGCCGGGGCGGTCGTGGCACCCGTCGGGCTGGGCATCGCCAACATCCCTTTCGTCGGCTATCCCTGGGTGTTGCGAATCTGTGCCCTCGTCTACATGGCCGGGGTCCTACTGGCGTTCAACCTGCCCGGGCACGTCGACTCCGCCGCCGGTGAGCAGCCGCTGCGCGGCCCGCTTCCCTCAAGCGTGGCCCGGCGCGGCGTCGGGGCGCGGATCCGGGCGTTCCTCGGCACGCTGCCGGTGGCGCTGCGCGCCGCCCTGGTGCTACGCAGTCTGGTCGGCTTCCTGACGTTCTATCTGGCGTTCCTCCTGCGCACCAACGGCGGGAACAACCTGTGGCTGGGNGGGCTCGCGGTCTGCGCGGGCGCCGGCAGCGGCCTGGGAGNCTTCATCGGCGGCCGGCTCGGCCGGCGCCGTCCCGAGGGCATCCTCATGCTCGCGCTGGTGTTGGCGGCAGGGGGATGCCTCGGTGCGGCGATCACCTACACCAAGTTCACCTCGCTGGTCGCCGCGCTGCTGGCGTCCATGGCGGGGTCGATGGGGAAGCTGGCGCTGGACGCGATCATCCAGCGGGACNTCCCGGAGACCACCCGCAACTCCGCGTTCGCCCGCTCTGAGACCGGTCTGCAGCTGGCCTGGGTCGCCGGCGGGGGCCTCGGACTGATCGAGATGCCCGGGACGGTCGGCTTCGCGGTGGCCGCGGCGGCGATGGGGATCACGTTGTTCGTGGAGGCCGGCGCGCTGCGTCGGTCCCGGCTGGCCGCCCGCACCCAGTTCCGCGCGGACACCCGCAACCGCCCACCCGCCCACAACGATCCGGACACAACGAAACCACTCGGTCACCCAGGGGTTCCCCCGCAGGCACCCATGCCCCCGCCGATACCGATGCCCACACCGACACCCATGCCCCCGTCGGCCCACGCGACCGCGTCAACGCCGCTGCCACCGGCCGACCCGTGGCGGCAGGCCCCACTCCCCATTCCGGCGACGCTCCAGGATCCGACCGGTCCGACCCGGCCTGACCGCCGACGAACGGCCCGCGGCCTCCGATGGCGGCGCCGGAACTGATCCGGCACGCCAGCGACNTGACCCGGGCCACCGTGCCCACCGGCCAGCGGCTGAAGGCCCTGACGGCGAGCGACGCCACCGCACGGGCGGCGATACCCTCCGACCGTGCGCACGCCCCACCTCCTCCGCCGTCTCCCGTTCCGGCGGCTCGCCGCGGCTCTCGCCGCCGCGGTCGTCGTCGGCCTCGGCCTGAGCGGCTGCGAGCGACCGACTCCCCTGGTGACCATGGAGTCCGGGGGACACTTCGTGCGGACGAACGCCGCGCAGTACGAGCGGGACGGAACGGTGATCCAGAAATCGGTATCACCGCCGCACATCACGGTCAGGCCCGGAAGCGCCATCAACATCGANGTGCCGACGTCGGTCGCCGACCGCGGCTACTTCCTCGTCCTGGGCAGGGAGCGGGTGACCGACAAGATCAGCGAGACGCACTACCGGTACGTTCCCGCCAAGAACACGCCTGCCCTGCTCGTGGTGTTCGCGCTTCCCGAGGCGGGCAGCTCCAGCGACCAGGCGTCGGGAAGCTGGCCGTTCCTGGTCACCTTCAAGCCCTGACCCGCCGCCGGCCACTCCGCCGCCGGCCACTCCGCCGCCGGACCGGAACCAACGACCCGCGCACACCAGCCCCCGAACGGGGATACACCGTGCGCGCAGCGTGCCACACCTCCCCACCGGGACCACGCAGCGTCGTCCGCGATGCTAAGGTCCGGCAACAAGTCCGATTTGCACCCCATCGAAAATCCCGCGCTGTTACCCAGCCGTCCGGTGCGGTGGTGTTCGGGTGAATCGACCGACAGCATGCGACAACAGACGAGGACGTCCCCAGATCATGATCCGGACCTGATCGTGAGCCGTACCCTGATCGTGACCGCGGTGACCGCCGAAGCGGACGCGGTGTGTGCCGGCCTGATGGGCAGCTGGTCGAGCGGTCGGACCAGAACCCCCGTCGGACCGGGCAGCCTGGTGTCCCCCGAATGGGACCGCCAGCTTCTCACCACCTCCACCCTGGGCCCCTACGTGGGCCGGCGACGCGGACCGGTGACGGTGCTCGCGGCGGGCACCNGCGGCCCNGCCGCGGCGGCGGGCACCGCGGTGGCATTGTCGGTGGCGAGCGCGGCGGGGCAGCCGTTCAGCCTGGTGGTGGCGATGGGGATCGGCGGTGGGNTNNG
>NZ_JPGU01000003.1:0-94137 GCF_000732115.1 Frankia sp. CeD | reverse complement strand
GNGNNNNGATCGGGGACATCGTCCTCGCCGATCGCATCGTCGCCGCCGACCTCGGCGCGGAGTCCGGCCTTGACGAGGAACCGCCCGCTCCGCCGATCGGCCGCATCAGCGAGATGGACCGCAATCTCGGGTTCCACAGCAACGGCGCGCCGGCACCCCGCGGCGGCCTCGCCCACTCGTCGAACCCCGCGGGGTCGTTCCTGAGCCTGGAGGATCTCGGGCTCGGTTCGTCCACGGTGGTCCCGGATCCGGACCTCGTCCACCGCCTGGGCACGGTGCTCGACGTCACCGGTCGGCGGATCGTCACGGGTAGCGTGANCAGCGTGTCGACGGTGACGGGCACCGAGCGTCGGGCCACGGCGCTGACCGAGCGGCTGGACCCGGTGGCGGAGTCGATGGAGGGGTACGCCGTCGGGGTGGCCGCCCGGGCCTTCGGCGTCCCGGTGGTGGAGATCCGTACCATCAGCAACACGGTCGGGCGCCGGGACCGGTCCGGCTGGAACCTGCCGGTCGCGCTGGCCAGCCTCCGCACGGCCGCCGCGGCACTCGTCACCCACCCGGACGGCCTGGTGACGGCCGCACCGGTGGCCACCGCGAACGACGTCTCCACCACGATCCCGGCCGGGCACCCGGGTGCCCGCGGCCACCACGGGAACAGCGGCCACCACGGGACGGGAGAGCACTGAGATGGGTGCTGGCCGGGCGACCACCTCGAACCTTCCGGGTCCGCTCTCGCTCGCCATCTCGCCCTGCCCCAACGACACGTTCGCCTTCCACGCCCTCGCGCACGGACTCGTCCCGGGAGCACCCGAGGTGTCGGTGACCTTCGCCGACATCGACGTCCTCAACACCCGGGCCGCCGACGGGCGGGACGACCTCGTCAAGGTNTCCTACGCCGCCCTGCCGTGGCTGCTCACCGGGTATCAGCTGCTGACGGCGGGCGGGGCCCTGGGCCGCGGCTGCGGCCCACTCGTCCTCACCGCCGGGCGGTCGGACCTGCGCGGTGCCCGGGTCGCCATCCCCGGCACCCGCACCACGGCCTACCTGCTGTTCCGGCTGTGGGCGGCCGACGAGGGCGTGACGAACGTCGACGTGCTTCCCTTCGAGAAGATCATGCCCGCCGTCCGCGATGGCGCGTATGACGCGGGGCTCGTCATCCACGAGTCCCGCTTCACCTACCCGTCCTATGGACTGACGGCGCTCGTCGACCTTGGCGACTGGTGGGAGGGCCAGACCTCGCTGCCCATTCCGCTCGGCGCGATCCTCGCCCGCCGGGGGCTGGACGGTCCGGTGCTGTCCGCCGCGGTGCGGGCGAGCGTCGCCGCGGCCTTCGCCGATCCCGCCGCCAGCGCCGACTACGTCCTCGCCCACGCCCAGGAGATGACGCCCGACGTCGTCGACGCCCACATCCAGCTGTACGTCAACGAGTTCAGCCTCGACCTCGGCGACGAAGGGTTCGCCGCCGTCGAGGCCCTGCTCTCCCGCGCCGCCGACGCCGACCTCGTCCCCGTGCTTCCGCGGCCGCTGCGCTGAACCGCGAGCCCCCTCGGAGGGTCCTGATGGCAGGATGGAGACGTGAGTACCGATCAGATACCGGCTGTCGGCGTCGCGGAGCTACCGGTCGAGCTTTCCGCGGACGGTGCCCCGCTGATGGTGGACGTGCGGGAGCCCGACGAGTGGTCCGCCGGTCACATCGCCGGCGCGCTGCACATCCCGATGAGTGAACTGGTCGCCCGGCTCGACGAGGTTCCCCGGGAACGCGAGGTCGTCGTGGTGTGCCGCTCGGGCGGTAGGTCCGCCGCCGTCACCAACTACCTCAGGCAGGGCGGCTGGCAGGTCCGCAACCTGACTGACGGGATGCNCTCCTGGCAGGCGCACGGCCGCCCGATGGTGAGCGAGAGCGGCGCCGCGCCCACCGTCCGCTGAGAACCGCCGGCCGACCCCGCCGGGTCCGGGCCGACCCCGCCGGCTGCTCCGCATTTCTCGGATGATTCAGCGCCGCGGGCTTCCGGTCAGCCGCTCGGGGTCAGCCCCAGTGCCGGCTGGTTCGGGCACTTCTGGAGAACGGCGCGCATCGCGTCCGCCTCCGCCTGGACGACCCACAGGCGGTAACGGGCCTTCAATCCCACCTGGCGCGCGACGTAGGGGCACTGCTCCCCCGGGCTCGGCGGCAACCATTCGGCGGCGTCGTGATCGCTCTTGCGCTGATTCGTGGGACCGTCGACAGCCAGCAGGTTCTCCGGATCGTTGGCGAACTGGAGCCGTTCCCGAGCGGTCCAGTTGAGCGCGCCGGTCCGCCACGCATCCGCCAAGGGGACGACGTGGTCGATCTGCACGCTGGCGGAGTTCCGTCCACGGTCGAAACGGATGATTCTGGTGGTGTACGGATCCCGGAGCTCGCCGGTCAGCACCGTGCAGCCGTCCGATCTGCGGATGGTGGTGCTGCGCAGATCTCGCCGCAGAATGTCGTTACGGGTGTCACACCCGTTGTCGTCGATGTCCGACCAGGCGGGCCCGAACTCGTCCCGGCGGTACCTGGGAGAGTTGTCCTCCGCTTTGATCGGAAGGGTGGCGAGCAGCTTCAGCGCCGAGCCGCTGGCGGTCGGGGCACCAACCTGGTTGGACGTTCCGGTCTGGTCGGAAAGGTCACTGCAACCGGTCAGGCCGCCGACGAGGACGAAAACGGCGAGGACGGCGAGGGCCGCGGCTCCGCCGGGTCGACCGGGCCGACCGGGTCCGTGACGATCTGGACCGACACCGCTTCTTCGCACCGGACTCCCCACCTCGACGGTTCGGAACCCGTGGGAAGTGCTCGCCCCGCTTCGGGTCCGTTCGGATCGAGGGTGACATTAACTGGAGATCGGCCCGCCGGGTTGGTCGGCCACCGTCAGGGGACGGGAACGCGGGCTCCCGCGCTCACCGGATTGTCGTGCAGCTCCAACTCCTGGGCCGTGGCGTCCCGTGGGATGTCGAAGACCATGGTGCCCGCTCTGAGGTCACCCGGGTTGATCGAATCCCACAGATCCTCGTTACTCAGCTGGAAGCGGGCGAGGAAATCGGCGCTGTGCCGGCCGCCGCCGCCGTCCCACAGAAACTGGGATGAGGTCACCAGCGTGCGGGTGGAGTCGCCGATGTTGCGCACGGTCACGTGGGCCAGGCAGAACTGGCCGTCCGTGTGCCGAGCGAGCAGTCCGTCACCGAGTTTGGNCTGCCCGCATCGGAAGGAATCCACGATGAACTCGAGCTGGCCATCCGTGACGGGGCGGTTCAGGCCGCTGGCCGGACCCGGTGCCGTGCTCGGACCGGTGGAGCGCGACGGGACGGTCGTGGCCGCCGACTGTTCCGCGGAACCATTTTGGCCGCTCTTTCCGGGCAGGCTGACCACGACCGCGATGGCGATCAGCGCGCCCAGGACGATGACGGCGATCCAGACGAGTCGCCTGCGATCGAGCCCGCGGGCCGGCGGCGGCTGGGCGAAGGACGGGTACGGCGCGCCGGGCTCGCCCGGTACCGGCCCGTGCCGATCGGGAGCCTGGCCGGACCACGGCCCCGGCGGCGCGCCGGGGACCTGCCCACCCATCCGCTCGCCCAGCTGGGCGGGCCGCGGGCCGGGGCGTCCCCTCGGGCTGTGCGCACCGGACTGCCCCGGTGGTGCCTGGCGTGGTTGTCCCGGTCCCTGGCCCGCCCGGGCGGCGGGAGCGCCCGCGTTCCAGTGGACCTGACGCGCGGGAGCCGAGGTCGCCGGGCCGATCCGGGTCGGGGCGGCGCGGGGCACCTCGCCGGTTCTGCTCAGGAGCTCCTCGGCCTGACCCATCGCCTCGCCGATGGCACCGGTACCGCGGGAGGGTGGCTGCGCGATGAGCCGCAGCAGCAGGTCCCGGGCGCTCGGCCGGTCGTCGGGATGCTTGGCCAGGGCCGCGCTGACCAGGCCGACCAGTGGCTGCGGCAGACCGCGCAGGTCCGGGGCGGACCCGACGATGCGCATGCCGAGGTCGATGTCCGTACCGTCGCCGAACGGGTGGCGGCCGGTACCAGCGTAGGCAATGAGGATGCCCCAGGCGAAGACGTCCGCCTCCGGACCGATGGGCTGGCCGTGCACCTGCTCGGGCGCCATCCACCCGGCGGAGCCGAAGCCCCATGCCGTGGGCTTCGCCTTCGCGCCCTCGAGGGCCTGCGCGATCCCGAAATCGATCACGCGTGGCCCGGACAGTGAGAGCATCACGTTGCTGGGCTTGAGATCCCGATGGACGAGGCCGGCGCTGTGGATCGCGGTGAGCGCCGTCGCGACCCCCACGGCCAGTCCGGTCAGGGTCGACGAGGTCAGCGGGCCCTTGTCGACCTGCATGTCCAGCCGGACGCCGTCGATGAACTCGGTGACGAGGTACGGCGCGGGCGCATTCGGATCCGCGTCCAGGACTTCGGCGGTGCAGAAGGGAGCAACCTTGCGTGCCGCTTCGACCTCGGCCCGGAACCGGCGGCGGAACTCCTCGTCGGCGGCCAGGTCCGGTCTGATGACCTTGATGGCAACCCGCCGTCCGGCCCGGTTCCTCGCCAGGTAGACCGTGCCCATGCCGCCGACCCCGAGCCGGCTGAGCAGAACGTAGGGGCCGACCGACCGGGGCTCGTGTGGATTGAGCGGATCACCTGGTTCGGAGCGGCCGGGACCCATGCGTGCGGCGTTGTCGGCCACGGTCAGCACCGCACGGCTGTGATCACGACCGCTGTCCACTGCTTGTCACACGAATGCCTCTCGAATCCCGATCCGACGCCTCGTTCCGACCGCCGATCCGTGCCCTCCGCCGATCAGCGGAGGTGGGACGGCCCTCGGCGATGCCACCGCGGCCGGCTGCGGGGCTGCTCATGGTTCGGTCTGGTCTACGTTCGCAGTCTGCCGCACTGCCAACGCTTCCAGTCGCACGCGGGCTCCCCGCCGACGGGACCGGTCGGCTCCCCGACAATGTGTTGCCGCCACGGCGCGCAGGCCGCGGCGGATGAGGCCCTAACCGAGGAGGCATCGTGAACCGATGCGTACCAGTGTGGCCAATCTGATGAAGGGCTCGATCTCGGCTCATGCCCGGATCCCGATTGATGTGGCTGGCTCGGCCGGTGTCGCTGATCTGATGGGAACAGCGGATTCGACAGCGGATTCGATGGATGCGGCTAGGGTGACCGTTGTGCTGGCGGAAACGTGACATCCGGTCCGTCCGAGCCCGGGCCACGCGGGGTGGACGGCCCCTGGCTGCTCTGCCCCTGGTGCGGTGGCCCGGTGCCACTGACCCACCTGGCGGCGTCCGACGAGGAACCGGGCGCCCAGGTCGCGGTGTGCACCGGGTGCGGCCGACGGGTCGGTTTCCTGCCGCCGGTCTAGACCTCCAACTCGTTGGCTACGGCGTGCACGACCTTGGCGACCCGCTGGGCGGTCCGCCGGTCGGGATACCGGCCGCGACGAAGGTCCCGCTGCACGTCGTCCAGCACCTTGATCATGTCTTCGACCATGCTGTGCAGCTCGTCCGGACTGCGCCGCGCGGCCTGGGCGGCCGCCTTGGCGACCGACGGCGGGGCGGTCAGCAGCCGGACCGACAGTGCCTGGTCGCCACGCCGCCCGGCGGCGACGCCGAACTCGACCCGGTCGCCGGGTTTCAGCCGGTCGACCCCGGCGGGCAGGGCGGCCTTGTGCACGAAGACGTCGCCGCCGTCGTCCCGGCTGAGAAAGCCGAAGCCCTTGTCGACGTCGAACCACTTGACTTTGCCGGTGGGCACGGGCGACCTCGTTCTGTGTAACGGCAGGACAACGCAACGGAAGATGAGTGATTCCCAGGCTATCCGTCGGCCGCACGTCGCGTGCGTCTTCGGTAGCGATCGGCTGTCGGGTGCGCCCATCTCCCTCCCGTGACAGTGGCCCGGCCCGCGTTCGGCACCACATCCTCGTAGGCTGTCGCACGTGTCGGCGAAACCCTCGTCCCGGCAGGTCGGACCCGTGGCCGGCGGTGCGGTAAGCGAGGTCATGGCTCCGGTCGCAACCCCGCCGCCGGTGACCTGGGCGGATCGGCTGGTCCGGATCGGGGCCGTGCTCTTCGGAACCGGTCTGGTCGCCACGGCGGCGGCGGTGATCCCCTTCTTCCTGGGCGCCGAGAATCTGCCGACCTGGCTGAACGCCGTCGCCGGCGGCGGACTGACCATCGGGTTCGCCGTGGCGCTGGTGGGGGTGCTCGCCGCCGCCCGATCCCGGATTCCCGAGGAGAGCGATCCCGATCTCTACGTGAACAACCCACATCCGCCCGACCACGGGGCCCGCAGGGAGGCCGATCGTCCCGGGGACGCCGACCACCCCGGGGACGGCACCGGTTCACGGGCAGATCCTGTCACCCGTTCCCGGTAGTTCCTTGATCTCACGGCCGGGGGTGCGGACCCCCGCCGGGCCCACCGCGTCGCGGCGTCAGCCCGGCTGTCGTCGGCGCCGGGCCTCGTCGACCAGCCAGGGCGGGAAGTCGGCCAGCCGGGGGAGGACGACGTCGGCGCCGGCGGAGAGCAGATCGGCGGCCGAGCAGGGCCCGGTGGCGACCCCGACGGCGAGAGCACCGCCGTCGCGGGCGCCGACCATGTCGCCGACGTGGTCACCGACGAAGACGTCCACGCGGTGGGCGCGCAGGGCCTCGCCCTTCGTCTGCGCGAACCGGGCTCCCTCCACCACGTCGGCGGTGATGCCGATCCGGTCCAGACTCGCGCGGGCCAGCGCCGTGCTCTTCGCGGTGACGACCACTACCCGGCCGGCTAGCCGCCGCACCGCGGCCACCGCGGCCACCGCGGCCGGCATCGGCAGCGACGCCGGCAGCGCGTGGACCGCGTAGAGCTCGCGGTAGCGGGCCGCCACGGCCGCGACCTCGGCCAGCGGGAACCAGTGGGCGAGCTCCGTCTCCAGCGGCGGGCCGAGCCGGGCGACGACCGTCTCGGCGTCCACCGCCACCCCNGNCTCGGCGGNCAGGACGGCGAAGGTCGCCCGGATGCCGTGCCGGGCATCCAACAGGGTCAGATCGAGATCGAACCCGACGACCGGGACGGATGCCCGCCAGAACGACACCAGCCGAGCTTAAGGGCCGATGTTCCCGGGAAGCCCGCATTATCCAAGATCGCCTACCGGATCTGTACGATCTGTACGCCCCGGGCGGGCGAGATCCGGCTCACTACGCCGCTCGACCGGTAGTGTCCGCGGGTGTGACCAGGGTTGTGGTGGATGTGATGCTCAAGCCGGAGATTCTCGACCCTCAGGGGCAGGCGGTGCTCGCCGCGCTGCCGCGCCTCGGCGTGAGTGGGATCGTCGGGGTCCGCCAGGGCAAGCGTTTCGAGCTGGAGCTGGAGGAGGGCACGGACCTCGACGGCGCGGTCCTGGCCCGGGTCGAGCACCTGGCCTCGACCCTGCTGGCCAATCCGGTGATCGAGGACTACGCGGTGCGCATCGAGGACGTCTCCACGCCGTCGGTGGGCAGCCCCGCCGGCTGAGCCTCTCCGCGCAGCCAGCCAACCAAGGCAGCGCCGAAGGCGCAACGCGGGGGGCTCGGGGCGGCTCGGCCCCCCGGCCAGCATGACGAAAGCCCCTGACGGCNGCCAGCCAACCAAGGCAGCGCCGAAGGCGCAACGCGGGGGGCTCGGGGCGGCTCGGCCCCCCGGCCAGCATGACGAAAGCCCCTGACGGCGCAGCACGCGCCGCCAGGGGCTTGCGTGGGCGAGGGGGGAGTTGAACCCCCACGTCCGCTAGGACACACGGACCTGAACCGTGCGCGTCTGCCATTCCGCCACTCGCCCGAGTGGGACTATCTCTTGACCAGACGACACGCTACCACGCCGGAGATGTCCTTCACGGAGGGGGGTCGGGCCCGTCGCGAACATGTCAAGCTGCCGAGCCGTGGGACGTCCGCGCCCGGGGGCATACGATCTCACAGACCGGGAGAAGGGAGGTCGAGCATGGGCGTGCTACAACGCTTCGAACGGCGCCTGGGCGGCCTCGTCGAGGGTGCGTTCGCGAAGGTGTTCAAGGGCGGAGTCGAGCCCGTCGAGATCGCCAGCGCGTTGGCCCGGGAAACCGACGATCGGCGGGCGGTCAGTTCGAACCGGGTGCTGGTGCCCAACGAGTTCGCCGTCGAGCTCGCCGGCGGCGACTTCGCCCGGCTCGCCCCCTACGACCGGGCGCTGTGCGACGAGCTCGCCGAGATGGTTCGCGAGCATGCGGCCGAGCAGCGTTACACCTTCGTCGGCCCGGTGTCCGTGCGGATGTCCGAGGCCACCGATCTCGATGTCGGCGTCTTCCGGGTCCGCAGCAGCGTGGCCGCCGCGGACCCGGGAGCGGTGACTGAACGGCGCGCACGCCCTCCCCGACCGGGCGCTCCCGGCACCCCGCACCTCGTCATTACCACGAAGGCCCCGGGAGGGCCCGCGGGCGGAGGGGAACGGGAGTATCCCTTGGACGCCGAGACGACCGTGATCGGCCGCAGCGTCGAGTGCGACATCCGCCTGAACGACACCGGTGTGTCTCGTCGCCACGGCGAGATACGCCGGCTTCCCGACGGGCAGTTCCTCTACGTCGACGCCGGGTCCACCAACGGCAGCCTGGTCAACGGTCGCGCGGCGACGCAGGTCAAGTTGGTCAACGGGGACAAGATCGAGCTCGGTACCGCGACGATCGTCTTCCGTCGCGAGGACGGGCGGGGGAATGGTCCGGCGCGCGTGGGCGCCCGTGGAACACCTCCGCCGGCCCAGGCCGGGGGCCGGGAGACCATCCCGCCGGACCGCCGTCCCACGCCCGCGCCGGACGACCCGTACCGGCGCGGCTCGTCGCCACACGCCGGCCGTGTCGACCCGTACGCCGATCGTGATCGGCGCGGTGGGCCGGGGTACCGGGACGATTCATACCAGAACCGGAGGGACCCGTACCGGGACCGGACACCGGAACGGGATCACGGCTACGACCAGCCGCGCGACCACGGTGGTCGTGACCCCTATCACCGTGCCCCCCGTGACGGGCGTGAGGGACGAGCCGACGCTCCTCGGCGAGCCGACGCTCCTCGGCGAACCGACGCTCCTCGGCGAGCCGACGCTCCTCGGCGAGCCGACCCCTACCGCGAGCCGAGCAACCTCGGCCGCCGGCCCGGCTCCGGTTCGCCGCCCGATGGGCTCGAACCCCTCGACGACGTGTACGACGCCGACACGGAGCTCCCCGGCCGCGCCGCCGCGGAGCCTCCCGGCGGGGATGGTCGACGTGGCCGGCCCAGATCGGCTCGAGGCTGGTAGCGCCCGATGGACCCCACTGAACCCAGCGAACTCGTACTGCTGGTTGTCAAGATCGGATTCCTTGCCCTCCTCTGGGGATTCGTTCTGGTCGCCGTGCGCGCCGTCCGGCTGGACATGTTCGGCCCCACCAAGCGTCAGCAGCGGCGCGAGCCGCCCCCCCTGGTCCGGCCGACGCCGCCGCGCACTCCACCCCAACCTCCACGCAAGCCACAGACACCTAGCAAACTCGTGGTGACCAAAGGCCCCTTGACCGGCACAACGATCCCGCTAGGAACGGCACCTGTCACCATCGGACGGGCACAGGACTCGACTCTGGTCCTCGAGGATGACTTCGCATCCGGGCGGCATGCGAGACTCGTGCCCCACGACGGGCAGTGGTTCGTGGAGGACCTGGGCTCGACCAATGGCACATTCCTCAACCGTACGAAGGTGACCAGTCCCATGCCGGTACCTCTCGGCGCGCCGGTCAGGATCGGGAAGACGGTCCTGGAGCTCCACCGGTGAGCCTCAGGCTTCACTTCGCCGTCCGCTCGGATGTCGGGCACGTACGGGAAGGAAACGAAGATTCAGCCTATGCCGGGCTCCGCCTGCTGGCGGTGGCCGACGGCATGGGTGGTCATGCCGCGGGGGAGGTCGCCAGCTCAACGGTGATCTCCCGCCTGGCGGATCTCGACGACGCGATCGACAGCGACGATCTCGTGACGGAGCTGAACGAGGCCGTCCGGGACGCCAATCGGCAGCTGCGCGAGATGTCGCTGGAGAACAGCGCGCTGGACGGCATGGGCACCACGGTGACCGCCGTGCTCTCCTCCGGTGACATGCTCGGGGTGCTGCACGTCGGCGATTCCCGGGCCTACCTGCTGCGCGACGGCGTCCTCAGCCAGGTCACCCACGATCACACCCTGGTGCAGGATCTCGTGGACCAGGGTCGGATCNCCCCCGAGCAGGCGAACACCCATCCGCAGCGCTCGCTGCTGATGCGGGCGCTCGACGGTCGGGAGGTCGAGCCCGATCTCTCCGTGCGCCAGGCGATCGCGGGAGACCGCTACTTGCTGTGCACCGACGGCCTGTCGGGGGTGGTGAGCGAGGAGACAATCCTCGAGACGCTGCTGCTGCCCACCCCGCAGGAGGCGGTCGACCAGCTGGTCGACCTGGCCCTCAAGGGCGGCGGCCCGGACAACATCACCGTCGTGGTCGCCGACATCGAGGAGGACCACGGCGAGGCGGAGCCCTATCCCCTCGTAGCCGGCGCGGCGGCCGAGAAGCGGGCGGTTCCCGGCGCGTCGCCGGCCCGCAGCGGGCCGAATCCCCAGTACCCCGACCACGAGTCCGCGGCGGCGAAGGCGGCCCGTATCGGTCGGCCGGGCTTCCACCGGCGGGACCGCCAGGCGCAGGCCAGCGATCGGGGCGACGACGACGGCGACGACTCCGACCCGGAAGGATCCGGGGGNCGGCGCTCCGGGCGGCGGGTCCTGTTCGTCTCCACCGTGGTGTTCGTGCTCATCGCGGCCGGTGCCGCGGCCGGGTGGACCTACGTGCGCGGGCAGTACTATGTCGGCGTCGACGACGAACACGTCGCCCTCTTCCAGGGAGTGAAGGGCATTCCGCTGTCCTCGGTGGTACTCCCCCGCCGTCAGCCACTGTCGGAGGTTGCGGAGCCCGATCAGGCGGAGCTCCGACGAGGCATCCGCGCCGGCAGCCGCGACGATGCGGAAAAGATCATCTCGCGCCTACGGACCCCGGCCACGCCCTCCGTACGCCCGAGTCCGAGTCCGACCGACCGTTCCAAGGTGCCGTCGGGCACCTCGGGCTCCTCCCTCCTGTCCACCGCCCTGTGCCAGCCGGCGACCGGTGCCGGCGTCACGGTCCCGGGATGCCCGACCACNCCCGNCCCCNCCCCCNCNCCGTGATCTCAGGCCAGCGATGNCCCGCCCGCCGATCCCCCTACCTCCGCTACGCAGGCCGAGGTCGGCGGACCTCACCGCGACCTTCGCCGGTTTCCCGCTGCCCNCCGGCACCANCCTCCCGCCGTACCGGCGCCGGGAGCTCATCCTGATGATCTTCGCCGGCGTGCTCGCGACCAGCGCGCTCGCCGCGTTGACCTTCGCCGACATCGGCCAGGTCTCGCTCGGGATCTTCTCCATCGGTCTCGGCTTCTTCNGCCTGTGGGCGCTGGCCCACCTGGCGGTACGCAGGTTCGCGCCGGCCGCCGACCCGGTGCTGCTCCCGGTCGTCGTCGCGCTCAACGGCCTGGGCCTGGTCATGATCTATCGGCTCGACCTCGCCAAGGCGGATGCCGCCGAGCGGGCGGGAACCCACATTCCGCCCGGTGCCGCGCAGACGCAGCTCGTCTGGACCCTGCTGGCGGTCATCGTCTTCATCCTGGTGCTGGCGCTGGTACGCGATCATCTCTCGCTCGCCCGGTACGCCTACACGGCCGGCCTGGTCGGTCTGGTCGGTCTGGTGCTGCCGATCGCGCCGGGCATCGGCGCGACCATCAACGGCGCGCGCCTCTGGCTGCGGATCGGGCCGTTCTCCTTCCAGCCGAGCGAAGTCTCGAAGATCATTCTTCTGATCTTCTTCGCCGGCTATCTGGTCAACAAACGCGAGGTCCTCTCGGTGGCCTCCCGCTCCTTTCTCGGGATGGGGATCCCGCGCGCCCGCGACCTCGGGCCGGTACTGGTGGCGTGGCTGGCGAGCCTGGGCATCCTGATCGTGCAGAAGGACCTCGGCTCGTCCCTGCTGTTCTTCGGAATGTTCATGGTCGTCCTCTACGTCGCCACCGAGCGGGTATCGTGGCTCTTGGTCGGCTTCGTGCTGTTTCTGTTCGGTGCCGTGATCGCGCACAGCATGTTCAGCCATGTCCAGGTCCGGGTGGACGGCTGGCTGCACGCCTTCGACGGTGACAACCCGTCGAGCACGTCGTACCAGCTCGTGCAGGGCCTCTACGGCTTCGCCGCCGGTGGCATCACCGGTACGGGGCTCGGGGAGGGGCACCCGCAGAAGGTGCCGTTCGCGAACACCGACTTCATCATGGCGAGCCTCGGTGAGGAGCTCGGTCTCACCGGCGTCATGGCCATCCTGATGATGTACGCCCTGGTCGTGCTGCGCGGGATGCGCGCGGCCCTCGGCGCGAAGGACCCGTTCGGCAAACTGCTGGCGGCCGGGCTGTCCTTCACCCTGGCGCTGCAGGTGTTCGTGCAGGTGGGCGGGGTCATGCGGCTCATCCCGCTGACCGGGCTCACGCTGCCGTTCGTCTCCTACGGCGNGNCGTCCATCGTGGCCAACGCCGCGATCATCGCGTTGCTGCTGCGGGTCAGCGACGCCGCCCGCCGCGCACCCGAACCGGTGCCGGATGCCCCCCTGTTCGACCCGGGCGCGGTTGCAGAGAGTCCCACCCAGGTGGTGAAGACGACATGAACCGCACGGTGCGCAAGGTCGCCGTCGCCTGCATGGTCCTCTTCGCCGCGCTCCTGGTGAACGCGAACTGGCTCCAGGTGGGCGAGGCGGGCAGCCTCAAGTCCCAGCCGACGAACGGGCGTCAGATCACCGAGCGCCTGGAACGACAGCGGGGCGCGATCGTCGCCGGTGACGTGGAGATCGCACGTTCGGTGCCGTCGAACGACCAGTACAAGTACCAGCGGCAGTATCCGGCCGGGCAGCTCTACTCCAACGTTACCGGCTACTACACGCTGTTCACGGCGGCCGGCCTGGAGCGGTCCGAGGACGTCTTCCTGTCCGGAGACGACGACCGACTGCTCGCAAGCCGGGTGACCGGCCTGTTCACTGGCGCGGAGCGGCGCGGCGGTTCCGTGGTCACCACGATCAACCCCGCCGTCCAGAAGGCGGCGGCGGAGGCGCTCGGCAACCGCAAGGGCGCGGTGGTCGCCATCGAGCCGTCGACCGGCGCGATCCTGGCGATGGTCACCAACCCTTCCTACGACGCGAACGCGCTGGCGGCCCATGATGAGAAGGCCGCGGCCAATGCCTATGGGCTGCTGTCGGGCAATCCAGATCAACCGCTGCTGAACCGGGCAGCCCAGCAGACCTATCCGCCCGGTTCGACCTTCAAGCTCATCACCGCCGCCGCCGCGCTGTCACAAGGCAGGACGCCGGACACTCGTGTCGCGGCACCCGATGAGCTACCGCTCCCACTGAGCACCGTGCGGCTGCCGAACTTCGGCGGCGAACGCTGCGGCGACGGCGAGACCGACACCCTCATTCACGCGCTCGCCATCTCCTGCAACACCGCGTTCGCACAGCTCGGTATCGATCTCGGTGCCGACACCCTGCGCCGGCAGGCCGAGGCCTTCGGCCTGAACGCGACCTTCCCCGACTNCCCCTTGCAGCAGGCCCGTAGCGTCTTCCCCGCCAAGCTCGACGCCGCGCAGACCGCGCAGTCGGCGATCGGCCAGTACGACGTCCGGGTCACGCCCCTACAGATGGCGGAGGTGGTCGCGGCGATCGCCAACGACGGCACGGAGATGAAGCCCTATATCGTGTCCGAACTACGCAGCCCGGACCTCAAGAGGATCAGCAAAACCGAGCCGAAGAAACTCGGTGAACCGGTGAGCAGCGAGGTGGCCGCCCAGCTCACGACCATGATGGAAAGCGTGGTGACGTCGGGGACCGGTCGGCGGGCGCAGATCGGCGGCGTCACCGTCGCCGGGAAGACGGGGACCGCCGAGCACGGCACCAGCCTGCCGCACGCCTGGTTCGTGGGGTTCGCNCCGGCGGACGCTCCGAAGATCGCGGTTGCCGTCATCGTCGAGGACGGCGGCGGCGAGCTGGGTACCGGTGGTGCCGTCGCCGCCCCCGTCGCGAAACAGGTCATACAGGCCGCATTGGACAAGCCATGAACAACTCCCCGGGCAATCCCATCTCCCCGTCGCAGCCCTTCGCCGGCGCCGCGTCGCCGAACACCGTCCTCGACAACCGGTACCGCCTGAANGGGCGGATCGCCGCCGGCGGCATGGGTGAGGTCTGGCGTGGCCTGGACCTGACCCTCGGCCGCCCCGTCGCGGTGAAACTGCTGCGCCCGGAGTACGCCAGCGACGAGTCGTTCCTGGTGCGGTTCCGCGGCGAGGCCCGCCATGCCGCCCGGCTGTCACACCCGGGCGTCGCCTCGGTCTATGACTACGGCGAGGTCGCGACCGCCGACGACTACCCGACCGCCTACCTGGTCATGGAGCTGGTGGAGGGGGAGCCCCTCTCCGCCGCGCTGCACCGGGAGAAGCGGTTGTCCCCGGAACGCACGCTGGACATCCTCGGGCAGGCGGCCGACGCGTTGCAGGCCGCGCACGCCCTCGGCGTGGTCCATCGCGACGTCAAGCCCGGCAACCTGCTGCTGCGCCCGGACGGCGNGGTGAAGGNCACCGACTTCGGGATCGCCCGCGCGGTCGACGCCGCGCCGCTCACCGCCACCGGCATCATGATGGGGACGGCCTACTACGTGTCCCCCGAGCAGGCGTCCGGGCGTCCGGTGACACCGGCGAGCGACGTCTACTCGCTCGGCGTCGTCGCGTACGAGTGCCTCGCCGGTCGCCGCCCCTTCGACGACCGCAACCCCATCGTGGTCGTGATGGCCCACCAGCAGGACACCCCGCCCCCGCTGCCGACCGACATCCCCTACCAGGTACGGGCCCTGGTGGACTCGGCGATGGCCAAGGACCCCGCGCGCAGGCCCAGTTCGGCGGGGGCATTCGCGCGTTCGGCGGCCGGGATCCGGCGCAGTCTGTGGAGCCCGGAGCCGGCGCGCTGGCCCGGCGCACCGGACGCGACCGCCCGCCATCCGGGGCNGGGCGCCGNCCTCCCGCCCGCCGGTGCCGCCGCTCGCCCGCCCCGATCCACCTCGCGCACCCGGCCACCGTCCTGGGTGGCCGCACCGCCACCGTCCGGTCACACCAGTGGACCGGGGCGCACCGGCGCTTCGCCGGACAACGCCCAGGCGGTTCCCGATGGCCCGGAAGCCATGCTCGGCGGACCCGACGTACCTGCAACGGCCCTGCACAGCCCGCCCTTCGGCGGCCCCGACACGGCGTACGGTGGCCCCGAGTCGGCGTACGGCGGCTCGGCCTACGGGACGTCGGACCGTGGCGGCCCCCGCGATCCCGGCACCGCCTACCACCCGGGTCCGCCGCCGTGGGCCCGTNCCCCCGGCGGCCCCCCAGGTCCGTCCGGCCCGGACAGCCCGGATGATCTGCGGCCGGGCTGGGAGGGGCGAGCCGCTCGACGGCACCGGCCGAAGGCGGCCTCCCGTCCCGCCCTGCCACTGCCACTTCTGATCATTCTGCTGATCCTCACCGTGGTGATCGTCGCATTCGCGACCAACAGGTTGTTCTCCGGCAGCAATTCCGCATCGAACTCCGCGACCACACCACCGAGGGTGGTCTACCCAACCGCAATCGGTGATGAAATCGTCAGCGGTAACGCCGGGTCGGCGATTTCCGGCGCGGGAGGGGCGACGGCAGGGGAGTATTCGTGACCGACGTGACGGAGATGTATGCCCCGGGGGCTGGGCCGCAGATCATCGGCGGGCGTTACGAGCTGGGCGAGGGCATCGGCTATGGCGGCATGGCGGAGGNCTTCCGCGGTCGTGACATCAGGCTCGGCCGTGAGGTCGCCGTCAAGACGCTGCGCCCGGACCTCGCCCGTGATCCCACCTTTCTCGCCCGGTTCCGCCGAGAGGCGCAGTCCTCGGCCGCGCTGAACCACCCCGCGATCGTCTCGGTGTACGACACGGGCGAGGACCTCATCAACGGGGCGCAGATCCCCTACATCGTGATGGAGTTCATCGAGGGACGGACCCTGCGCGACGCGCTGCAGACCGAGGGCCGGTTCACCGAACGCCGCGCTATGGAGATCACCTCCGACGTCTGTGCCGCCCTGGACTACAGCCACCGGATGGGGATCATCCACCGCGACATCAAGCCGGCGAACGTGATGCTCAGCCCGGACGGCTCGGTCAAGGTCATGGACTTTGGCATCGCCCGCGCCACCACCGCGACCTCCTCGACCATGACCGCGACGGCGGCGGTGATCGGCACCGCTCAGTACCTGTCCCCGGAGCAGGCCCGAGGAGCCCGCGTTGACGCCCGCAGCGACGTCTACACCACCGGGGTGCTGCTCTACGAACTGCTCACCGGGTCGCCGCCGTTCCGCGGGGACAACCCGGTGGCCGTGGCCTACCAGCACGTGCGGGAGGACCCGCTGCCGCCGTCCGCTCACGATCGCGACATCTCCCCCGAGGCCGACGCGATCGTCCTCAAGGCGATGGAGAAGGACGCCGACGACCGCTACGGCACTGCGGGTGAGATGCGCGACGATCTGGAACGGGCGCTGGCCGGACGGCGCGTGCACGCCATGATGGGAGGTGGTGGCGCGGGCGGGGCCGCCACCACCCTCGGCCCGGCCGCGCCCGGCACGGCGATCCTCAGCCGCGGTGACCGAGCGGGTTATCCCACCCGGGACCGCTACCGCGACGACGACTACCGCAACGACGACCAGACCACTTACCGCGACGTCCCCTACGACGACGGCCGGTTCGGCACCGGTCCGTTCGACCGCTACGACGTGACCGGGGCCATCGACCGGCGGGCCGTTCCCAATCAGGAGCGTTCCCAGGCGTGGAAGTACATCCTCGCGGGTCTCGGAATCGTCATCGTCTTCGTCGCCGTCGTCCTGCTCGCCACGACCTTCCTCAGCACCGGTGACAACACCGCCTCCACGAAGAAGATCCTCGTCCCGACCGGCCTCGTCGGGCAGAACGAGCAGCAGGCCCGCGCCCGGCTGCAGAGCGCCGGCTTCGGGGGGGAGGTGGTCACGAAGCTGGTCGATTCACCGGACCTGGCCGGTCGGGTCACGGCGGTCGACCCGGCCGAAGGCAAGGAGGTCGCCGCCAAGGGGGTGATCACCCTGTCGATCGGCAAGGCCGCCGACGACGTCCAGATCCCCGCCGACCTGATCGGGAAGACCCAGGCCGAGGCCGAGGCGGCCCTGCGGGCGTTGGGGCTGGTCCCGAACCCGATGGCCTACGGCAACCCGACCAGCCAGAAGGTCGGCACGGTGGACAGCACCGATCCGCAGGCGGGTTCGGCCGTCAAGCGCGGCAGCACGGTCACGCTCAACGTGGTCAGCCCGAACGTCAACGTTCCCGACGTGCGCAACCGCACGTACGACAATGCCGCCGCCGAACTCGGCCGCTACGGGCTGAGGGCGGCCCAGCAGCCCGTCGCGAACAACAACGTGGCGCCGGGGACGGTTGTGGACCAGAGCCCGTCCGGCGGCAACGTCCCTCGGGGTTCGACCATCACGCTGTCCGTCGCCCAGCAGATCCAGACCACCGCGCCGCCGACTCCAACCGAGACGCCAACCGGGCCCACCCCGACCACGGAGCCGACCAGCACTTCGCCGAGCCCGACGGGTAATCCCACCCCTGGGACACCGGCCACGACGAAGCCGGGCGGCCTGGGGGGGCTGCTGGGCGGCCGCAACGGCGGTGGCGGTTCCGGCGGTGGCGGCACCTGAGGTCGTCGCGCCGACGGAGGCGGTCGTGGCTGCTCAGGCAGTATGGGACTGCGGCCGCCCACGGCAGGGTGCCTGATGCCGCGGGAGGTCACGATCTGATGCGCATCCTGGTGATCGACAACTACGATTCGTTCGTCTTCAACCTTGTCCAGTACCTGGGCCAGCTCGAGACCGAATGCATCGTGCGCCGCAACGACGAGATGACGCCGGCCGACCTCGCCGCGCTCGGCGTCGACGGGGTCCTGCTCTCCCCGGGACCGGGTACGCCCGAGGCGGCCGGCGTGAGCATTCCCATGGTGCGAGCCTGCGCGTCGGGCGGCATGCCGCTGCTCGGGGTGTGCCTGGGCCATCAGGCGATCGCGGTCGCGTTCGGCGCTACCGTCGACCGCGCCCCGGAGTTGCTGCATGGCAAGACCTCGGTCGTCCGCCATGACCGGACCGGCGTTCTCACGGACCTGCCGTCGCCGTTCGTCGCGACCCGCTACCACTCGCTGGCCGTCGAGGAGGACACCCTTCCCGAGGAAATCGAGGTGACCGGCCGGACCGAAAGCGGCGTGGTGATGTCGCTGCGCCATCGACGCCTCCCGCTCGAGGGCGTGCAGTTCCACCCGGAGTCCGTCCTCACCCAGGGCGGCCACCTGATCCTCGCCCGTTGGCTGGACCAGTGCGGCGACGGCGGCGCGGCGCGCAGGCTCGCACCGGGGCTGTCCGCCGAGGTCGAGACCCTGCGGACGGCGGCGTTCTCCTAGCCGCGCCTGGCGATGCCGGACGGGTCGATCGGCCCGTCGTAGCCGGGTAGCCGGCTGTCGGCGGCCTCCTCGACGCGGTATCCCAGCCGGTAGGCGTCGACGTACTGCCGGTAGATCGTGACCTGCGGATTGGCCTGCAGGCTGGAGCGCAGCGCGGCGACCTCCCCGATCGCCGTGATCCGGAACGGCGGGGNGAAGANCTCGCCGTGCAGCAGAAGAGTGTTCCCGACGCAGCGGACCGCCGTCAGTGCCGTCACCCGGCGGTCCATGATGCTCATCGCCTCGGCGCCGCCGGCCCACAGCGCGTTCACGACCGCCTGGACATCCTGCTGGTGCACGATGAGATCGTCGGGCCTCGGGGCGGGCACGCCGGGGGCGTACGGGCCACCCCGGCCCTCCCGCGGGGCGTCGTCCAGCTCGACGGTCAGCGCCGGCCCGCGCACCGGGGCCAACCCCGCGGGACCGGCCAGCGACTCGACCAGGGACCGGGCGGCGGCATCGGTCCCGAGCGCGAAGCCCGGTGCCCCCGACGGGACGGCCTGCGCCGTGGTCGCGCGCCGCCGCGACTCGGCGTCCAGCCCGGCGCGGCGGTCGGCCACCCGGCCCGCCTCCTCGTCTACAACCTGCGCGACTCCCGCCCGCTCCTGGGCCGCCCAAGCGGCAGTGTCCCGCGGGCCGGCCCGATCGAACGGGCCGCCGTCCAGCACCACGACGCCGGACAGCACGCCGGCCCAGAACAGCGACNCCGCCCAGATCNCCCGCCGCGACCGGCCCCCCGGCCAGGGCCAGGGCCGTAGCCCGCCGTGCACCGTCGTCCCCAATCTCCCTCGGTGCCCCGCTGAACGGTTCACCCATGCATGCCGATGAATCGCCGGGGGCGGCACGCGACCATGCCACAACCAGCCCGGCCGGGCGATCCGTCCGCCGCGTCGGAGGTATCGCCTCCCGCGCAGGCTACGCGGCCGATGGCGCTCTCGATGCCACATGGGTCTGATCGCCCCGGCACCGGCCGCGACGTCGGCGTCGCCCGGGCCCCGACCGGAGGTGAATCCCGCCGGCCGGTACGCAACGGCGTTTCCACGGACGCCCTGTCTACGCTGGTACCCAGCGCGAGACCGCCGATGGCCGGACGAGGACGGCGACGACGGTCGCCGCTCTCGTCCACGCACGGCCATCGAGGAGTTCCGCAGTGCCCGAGTCACGACGCCGCAAGCCCAAGAAGCCAACCCCGACCACCACCGCGGGCGCGTCGGCACGCAGGCGGAAGCCGCCGTCCCCGCCCTGGTTCGGCGGTCTGATCCTCGCGTTCTTCCTGCTCGGGATCGCCTACCTGCTCGTCTACTACTTCTCCAACGGCGGCGTCCTGGGGATGGAGGGGCTGGGCGGCTGGAACATCCTTATCGGGTTTGGTTTTGTCGTCGTCGGACTGGCCGTGTCGACCCAGTGGCGATAGCCGGCCCGCACGCCAGACGCCTGATGGCCACGCCCGGCACAACCACCAGAGCTTCCAGCCGTGTTATTCATCCACAACCGTTGTCCACAAGTGTGGATACCTCCACCTTGATCACCGATTACCCAGGGAATCCTGTTGCATCCTGAACGTCAGAAGATTTCCGGCTCCTCACCCTACGAAGCCACGATCGGGTTCTCCCGGGCGCTCCGCGTGGGCGAACGCGTGTTCGTCAGTGGGACTGGGCCGGTGTGGCCGGACGACACGGTTCCACCGGACGCTGAGCTGCAGACCCGGCGGTGCTTCGAGATCATCCGCACCGCACTGCGCGAGGCGGGCACCGATCTCGGTGACGTCACCCGTACCCGGATGTTCATCACCGATCCCGCCCACGCTCCGGCCGTCGGCGCCGTCCACGGCGAGCTGTTCGCCGCGATCCGCCCAGCCGCCACGATGGTCGTCGTTGCGGGACTACTCGACGAGCGTTGGGTCGTCGAAGTGGAAGCCGAGGCGATCCTTGGGTCCGGGGCTGGGTCCGGGGCTGGGTCCGGGTCCGGGTCCGACTGACGGCCGGCCCTGACGCCGGGTCCGGATCCGGGACCGTCAGCGCGCGATGACCGCCCTGCGCAGACGCGCCACGGCGCGTTCGGCGTCGCCGGTTGTGACGATCAGGCGCCGGAACTCGCCACCCGGGCGGACCTCCACCACGACCGCGGGCCGGCCGCGGTAGACAGCGACAAACTCCTTGCCGCCCCGCGACCGCCAGGTCCCGAGGGCCATGACGCGCGGCAGTCCGGTCCCGGGCGCCCGCCATCCGTGCACTTCCGCGAACGCATCCGCCGCCAGGCGTACGTCGAGTACCTCGTCGAGCCGCACGGAGACGTCCCCACGCACCGCGCCGATCCGTTCAAGCCCGCGCAGGACGACCTCGACCCGCTTGTCCACAACCTCCAGGCTGGCCACAGCTCCCACGTTAATGCCACGACCCGCTCGGGTTCGCCTGATCGCCGTGGCCACCTGTCCCGGGACCGGCCTGCACGATCAGGTCGAGGGGGACGGCCGGGCGTAGGCCTCGGCGTCCTCGGCCCTGATCACGTACATCACCGCGTTGATCAGGGCCAGATGGGTGAACGCCTGGGGGAAGTTTCCGAGATGGCGGCCACTGACCGGATCGATCTCCTCGGCATAGAGATCCAGCGGGCTGGCGAGGCTCAGCAGCCGTTCACACAGCTGCCGGGCACGGGTCAGCTCGCCGATCTCCACCAGGGCGGAGACCAGCCAGAACGAGCAGATCAGGAAGGCGCCCTCGGTGCCGGAGACCCCGTCGTCGGTCTCCTCCGTGCGGTAGCGCAGGACCAGCCCGTCAACGGTCAGCTCGTCGGCGATCGCGAGCACGGTGGCCTTCACGCGTTCGTCGGCCGCCGGCAGGAACCCGAGCAGCGGAATCAGGAGCAGTGAGGCGTCGAGCGCCTTCGATCCGTAGTACTGGGTAAACACACCGCGATGATCCACACCCTTCTCGCACACCTCGGCGTGGATCTCCTCCGCCACGGCCCGCCAGCGCGCCGCCGTCTTGGCGTCCCCCCGCATCTGCGCCAGCCGCCGACCCCGGTCCAGGGCAACCCAGCACATCATCTTGGACACGGTGAAGTGCTGCGGCGCCCCGCGCACCTCCCACATCCCGCGGTCCGGCTCCCGCCAGTGCGTGGCCGCCGCCTCGACGAGGCGCACGAGCACCGGCCAGAGCCGTTCGGAGAGGTAGTCACGGGACTTGGTGTGCAGGTACACGGAGTCGAGAACGACACCCCAGACGTCGTGTTGACGTTGCAGTGCCGCTGCGTTGCCGATCCGTACCGGGTAGGCTCCCTCGTAGCCGGACAGGTGACCGAGGACCTCCTCGTCGATCTTCGGCTCGCCGCTCACCCGGTACATCACCTGGATGTCGTCGTCATCGTTCTCGGCGACGTCGGCGATGAACGAGAAGAAATCGTTGGCCTCGTAGTCCAGCCCGAGGGTGTACAGGCCCCACAGCGCGAAGGTGGAATCGCGGATCCAGCTGTATCGGTAGTCCCAGTTCCGTTCGCCGCGCGGGGTCTCCGGCAACGAGGTGGTCGAGGCGGCGAGCAGAGCACCGGTCGGCGCGTAGGTCAGTCCTTTCAGCGCGAGGGCGCTGCGCTGCAGATGGCGCCGCCAGGGATGGTCGGGAAACATTCCCCGCGACAGCCACTGGCGCCAGAACTCCGTTGTCCGGTCGACGGCGACGCACGCCTGCAGGTAGGTGTCCGGAAGCAGGGGCTCCTCCGGGCGCCAGGTGAGCGCGACGAACGCGGTGTCCCCCTCCCGCAGCGTGGTGCGAGCCAGTGCCCGCCGGCCGTCGAAACCGAGCCGCAGGTCGGTACGCAGCCGCAGCGTGACGTTGGTGCCCGCATGGCTGATCACGCCGGAGGAGTAATCCTCTCCCTCGTACTGCCAGGACTCGGGCTCACGGCCGTAGTCGAAGTTCGGCTCGCACACCAGGCTGAGATCCACCGAGCCGTGCTCACAGCGAGCCAGCCGGAGCAGCACGTGGTCGGCGTCCCAGTCGCTCGGCGTCCGACGGTGCGTGTTCGAACGCTTGTGGGTGCGATGCCAGCGCCCGACCACCAGGCAATCGGTGACGATGAGCCAGCCGTTCGGCGTCTGCCAGGTGGTCTCGAGAATGTTCGTCCCGGGGAGGTAGCGCCGGCCGGCCGGGATCTGCGTACGCTCGGGACCGAAACGGAAGCCCCCGGCCGACCGGTCCAGCACCGACCCGAAGACACTCGGGGCATCGGGCCGGGGCACACACATCCACTCGACGTTGCCGCTGGGGGCAACGAGACAGGACGTCNCACAGTCGGACAGGAATCCGTACTCGGCGATCGGCGGGAAGGGACTGCCCCCNCTGCGCCGCACCGGTGAATGTGCCATCTGATCCCCCTGCCCGCGCCGTGCCACGGCATCCATCACGCTATCGCCACCACACGTAGATCGCTACTATGAGTATTGACAAGAAAGCGAATGGTAGCCGCTACTCGGCGGCGTGCAAGCGTCGCGGCCGTCCTCACCCCCGCGACCAGGGCTGTCGGGCTACAACTGCCGGGCTACACCAGTGTCGACGACTTGATGATCGCGGCGGCGAACAGCAACGCGAGCACGGCGGCGACCCCGCCCGCCTGGAGCAGCACCCGGCGGGGCGGGACGTAGGCGTAGATCAGACCGATGATGGCACCGACAGCCAGCCCACCGAGATGCCCCCATTTGTCGATGTTGCTGAACGAGAAGGTGATGGCGAGGTTGATCCCGAGCACGATGAGGATCTGCCGGGAGTCCACCCGCAGGCGGCGGGCGATGATGTAGTAGGCGGCAAAGAACGCGAAGATCGCGGTGGACGCGCCGACCGACACGGTGAACCCGTCACCGAGCACGTAACTCAGGGTGTTCCCACCGAGCGCCCCCGCCACGAACAGCGCGAGGTACCGAGCCCGCCCGAGGATCGCCTCGAGCTGAAACCCGAGCAGATACAGCGCGTACATATTGAACAGGATGTGGAGCACGCCGGCGTGCAGGAAGGCCGCGGTCAGCAGCCGATAGTACTGGTCGTCCGCCGCGATCCGGATTCCGATCATGGCGAAGTCGCCGGTGAAGCGGTTGAAGGTGCCGCGGCCGGTCAGCCCGGGCGCGCCCTGCAGGATGTAGGCGGCGACGCACAGGCCGATGAGGATCTGGGTGACCAGCCCCTGCCGGGCGACCTGAGCCGGGCCGCCGAGTGTGGTCCGCGTTCGGCGCTGCGGCGTGGAGCGGTCGCCCTCCTCCGGGCAGTGGAAGCCGACCGCCGCCGGGCGCATGCAGTCGGGGCAGATCGGCCGGCCGCAGCGCTGGCAGGAGACGTAGGTCTCCCGGTCCGGATGACGGTAGCAGTGCGGGATCATCGCGGCGCCGGGTGGCTGCGGCCGGCCGGCGGGAGGACCACCCGCGGGAAAACCGCCCGCGGGAAGACCGCCGGTGGGCGGCGGGGGACCGCCGGAACCGGAAGGTGGAGTCCACCCCGACCAGCCGGGCGCCGGGCCGACCGTGGGTCGCCACCCCGGCTCGGCCACCGGGTGCCCCGATCCGGCCGGGCGCTGCTCCGGGCCGCCCGGCTGGTCATCCGTGGGCGGTTCGACGGGCGGGTTCGCCGTCACCGCGCCGCCCCGGAGGCCAGCGTCGCCGCCGGAGGGGTACGGCTGACGTGAACACGTCCGGCCGCCCGTACGCACGCGGCGGCCGACGACCGCGCACGCCGCGCGGCTGGAGCT
The DNA here is from genome assembly GCF_000732115.1 of Frankia sp. CeD. Taxonomy (NCBI): domain Bacteria; kingdom Bacillati; phylum Actinomycetota; class Actinomycetes; order Frankiales; family Frankiaceae; genus Frankia; species Frankia sp. CeD. Next base: position 69,814 of record NZ_JPGU01000003.1, on the reverse strand, counting down.
CTCATGCGCCGTACTCCCGGGTTCGAGGCGGTGACCGGCCGGTCAGGCGGACCGGCGGTCGATCACGATCTCCTGGATGACGATGTCGGACTTCGGCCGGTCCTGCGCCCCGGTCGGCGCCTTGGCGATCGCATCCACCACGTCGGTTCCCCGCGTGACCTCACCGAAGATGGTGTGCTTGCGGTTGAGCCAGTCGGTGGGCGCGACCGTGACGAAGAACTGCGAGCCGTTGGTCCCCGGTCCGGCGTTCGCCATCGCGAGCAGGTACGGCCGGTTGAAGGTCAGGTCCGGATGGAACTCGTCGGCGAACCGGTAGCCCGGACCACCTCGACCGGAGCCCAGCGGGTCACCGCCCTGGATCATGAAGTTCGGAATGACCCGATGAAAGATCGTTCCGCTGTACAGCGGCGTGCCGGTCTTCTTGGCACCGGTCTCCGGGTCCGTCCACTCCTGCGTGCCGGTCGCGAGGCCGACGAAGTTCCGCACCGTCTTGGGAGCGTGGTCGGGGAACAAGCGGATCTCGATGTCCCCCTGAGTCGTCCGCAGCGTCGCGTACAGCTCCTCGGCCATGAGCCTCTCTTCTCTTCAGATCGATCTCTGCGGGTGTCTGGTCAGCCGGCGTCCGGATGGGTCTCGATCGTATGCGCCGGGCGCCGCGGGGGAATTCCATCACCGAGGTTCGCACCGGGTACACCTTCCCAAGGGCACAGCCCAGACATGTCACCCAAGTATTAGTGACACGCTACGGAGGGTTAACGCGTTGGAGAAGCCCGCCGACGGGGTACGGCACACTTCACAGATCTTGACCACACCGATACCTGGGCACACCACCAGTTCGATGGTCGGACGCCTCGACCATCGGCTCAACGAGAGGGCACCATGAGTACGATATTGAAGGACAGACTGTCACATGTCGCCGACACGGTGCCGGTTAGCGGGCTGTCCGACACCGCGAAGAGCGCCGCCGACCGCGCCGGCACGGTCGCTCACAAGGCGGCGAGCAAGGCCGGGGGTACGGCCGGCTCGGCCGCGTCGGCCACCAGGGATGTGGGCGCCAGCGTGGCGCACCGGATCTCCGACGCCTCCAGCACGGCCACCAAGACCGGTGCGTCGGCCCAGAAGGCGGCCGGGAAGGCCGCGGGCCGGGCCGTCGGCAAAGCCACCGCCGTGTCCGGTCGGACCGCCAGGCGGATCGAGAAGGCCCGGGCGCATGCCGAGCTCGCCGCCGAACGCGCCCGGGCCGCCGCCGAACTGCGGGCGGAGAAGCATCGCTCCCGGCGCGCGGTGCAGCGCGAGGCCAAGGCGCGCCTGCAGGCCGACAAAGCCCAGGAGATCCTGGAAAAGCGGCTGGCGAAGGCCGAGTCCAAGCTCGCGAGGGTGCACCGCCGTCGGCGGCGGGAGTTCCTCACGCTCGCCCTCGTCGGCGCGGGTGCGGCGGGGACCGCCGCGGTGCGGCGGTACCTGGCCCAGGCGGAGGAAAGCCCGGCCACCACCGCCGAACCCGTGCCGCTTGACACCACCGCCACCGCATCCCCCGCCGGCACCACCGTATCCCCCGCCGGCACTGATACCCGGGGCGCCTTCGACGAAGGCCTGTCCGCCTCGGCGACCCCTGACTTCGAGGAGTTGCCCGGCGTCGACCCGTCGCGCGGTGCGCCCAGCCGGCGGCGCTGAGATCACGTGCCGGCGATCGACGTGCCGGCGATCGACGTGCCGGGCAAAGCGTGGCTGCCGGACGCACCCGCATCCCGGCAGCTCGTGGCCAGCATCCGGCAACCGGTCACCTCGTCCCCGCGACCGGTCCGACCGGGCCGACCGGGCCGACCACGCGGTAGGTCCCGGGAGCGCCGGCTGGGACGGCGGGGTGCGCCGGTGCTCTCGGCGCAACCGGCCGGTAGGCCGCCCCGAGAGGTGGGCGCGGGTCGGGTTCCCCCTTGTTCGGCCAGAAGGACATCGCCCGTTCGGCCTGCGCAGTGATGGTCAACGACGGGTTCGCGCCGAGGTTCGCCGAGACCGCGGCGCCGTCGACGACGTGCAGCCCCTCGTATCCGAAGACCCGGTGGTAGGGATCGATCACNCCGGTGGTGGGATCCGTGCCGATGGGGGCCCCGCCGAGGATGTGCGCGGTCAGCGGGATGTTGGCGATCTCGCCGATCGACCCGCCGGGGTAGCCGCCCATCCTGGCCGCGATCCGGCGGGCGGCATCGTTGCCCTCCGGGATCCAGGAGGGGTTCGGCTCACCGTGTCCCTGCCGACTCGTCAGCCAGCCGAGACCGAACGGCCCACGGCGCAGGGAGACGATCAACGAGTTGTCCCACGACTGCATGACCAGCGCAATGATGGTCCGCTNGGACCATCGCCAGGGCAGTGACGACGCCAGCGCCTGATGTGGGTGGAGCACGACCTGACGCAGGTATTTCAGCCAGCGCGGCACCCGCCCGCCGCCGTCGGTCATCGACGCGCTGATCAGTGCCATCAGGTTGCTCCCCCGGCCGTAGCGCACGGGTTCGATGTGGGTGTGCTCGTCGGGGTGGAAGGACGAGGTGATCGCGACTCCCCGGGCGATCCGCTGATCGGGGCGCAGCCTGGATGCGCCCAGGATCGCCTCGGAGTTCGTCCGGGTGAGATGACCGAGCCGGTCGGACAACGCCGGCAGGTCACCGCTCTGTTTCATCGCCAGCAGCAGCCGCTGGGTGCCCAGGGTGCCGGCGGCGAACACGACCTGCNCCGCGGTGAGGGTACGTCGCCGACGCCGGACGAGNCCCCCCGTCCGGACCATGTCGAGCTCATACCCGCCGGTCGAGCGTGGCCGGACAGCCGTGACCGTGGTGTCCGGGACTACCCGCACACCGGCCCGCTCGGCCAGGTACAGGTAGTTACAGTCGAGGGTGTTCTTGGCCCCTCGACGGCAGCCGCTCATGCACTCCCCGCACTCTACGCATCCCGTCCGAGCCGGGCCGGCGCCGCCGAAGTACGGGTCAGGGACACGCACGCCGGGTTCCCGGCTGCCGTCGCGGCCGAAGAAGACACCGACCGGCGCCGCCGCGAAGGTGGACCCGACCCGCATCTCCTCGGCGACCGTGCGGAACACCTCGTCGGAGTACGTCGTCGTCGGGTTGGGATTCNCCCCGAGCATGCGTTCGGCCTGGTCGAAGAACGGCTCCAGCTCACGGCGCCAGTCGGTGATGTCCCGCCACTGCGGGTCGGTATAGAAGGCGTCGAGCGGGCGGTACAGCGTGTTCGCGTAGACGACCGAGCCGCCACCGACCGCCGTTCCGGACAGCACCACGACCCGACCCAACCAGGTGATCTTCTGGATACCGTGGCAGCCCAACCGCGGCATCCACAGATACCGGCGAACGTGCCAGCTGTTCTTCGGCAGCGTGTCCGGGGTGAACCGGCGACCGGCCTCCAGCACGAGGACACGATGGCCCTTCTCCGCGAGCCGTAGCGCGCTGACGCTGCCGCCGAACCCGCTCCCGATCACGATCACGTCGGCGTCATAGCCGCCGTCCGACCCGGAATCAGCCACGGGTGTCGTCCACCGAAGTCACCATGACTTCCCATGATGGGCTGTCGCTGGGACTATGCAACACCATCCGCCACTGACCGTCACCATCCGCGGCCCGCCGCCGCTCGCCGCGGCGAGCGACCCGGACCACAGGTCGACCGGCTCAGGCCGCGCCGTCAGCCGCCGACTGGCTCGCCATCTGGGCATGCGCACGTCCCGCGCGAGCGGCCTCCTCGATAGCCTCCAGCGGTGGCCGCGGGATCGACACGNGCGGCGCCTCGGATTCCGGGCGGGCGGCTCGGGACCCGTAGGCCTCCCATCCTGGGCGTCCGGGCGCGGGTCCCTTCTCCTTCGCGGTGCGGGTGTAGCGCCCGCGCCCCTGGTTCGGGACGGTGGAACCCGGCGTCGGTCCGGTCCTGATCCCCCGGTTCTCCAGGCAGGCGCGGCAGTTGCAGTCGGCGGACGCCCTGGGCAGGCGATCGAGTCGCCAGGACAGATTGTCGATCTCGTCGCCATCCCCGACCAGGACACCGGTCGTGATGATGTGCACTAGATGCAGGGCCAGTTCAACCGGTTCCCAGCTGTCCTCCTCCAGGATCACCCGCAGTTTCTGGTAGATAGCCAGGTAGTCGGACGTCGGGCGCCGCATCGCGTTCGCGAGGACCGTGATCACCTGGCTGGCGGCCAGGGTCATCGGCTCGGGCGGCGGAGGGGGCAACGGGACTGTCGGGGCGCCCCGCTCCGGTTCGGGAGTCGACGCGTCCGCTGCCCCAGCGGTCTCGTCCGTCAGGACGTGTGGCTCGTCCGTCACGGCCCCGCGGGTGGCGGGATCGACGGTGCCCACGGCCGGAGCCGGTTGGGGGTCGCCGTCCGCTCGGGCGTCACCCGGCTCCGGCTGGTCTGAACGGGCGCTGTCCGGATCATCCGAACGGGCGGTGTCCGGATCATCCGAACCGGCGCTGTCCGGGCGGTCGGCGCCCCTCGAGGGGGCGAGGTTGACCGCCGGGCTGGCGGCACCAGGCGAGCCATCGCCCGCCACGGACGCCATCGCCCGGGGACGACGGCCGACCGCAGACGCCGTCCGCAGGCCGATCCGGCCACGGCGACCGCCGCGGCGCCGACGAGCGGGCGCGGCCGAGGCGGCGGTTGCCGAGCCGGCCTCCGCGGACGCCGGAGCCGCGGACGCCGGAGCCGCCGGCGAGGATGCGACGTCGGCCTCGACCAGGCGGACCTCGCCTGCCCGTACGGCGGCCTCGGGGATGCTCAGGGCTAACCGCGTCGTCCTGCCAGCCGCGGGCCGGGCCACCGTCGCCAACCAGCCCTGGTTGCGCAGCCTGGTGATCTGGCGCTGCACGTGGGTCCGGCTGTAACCGGTCTCCGCGACCAGGGTGACCAGGCCGGGGGCGCTCACCGCGGCACCGGCGGGCGCCGCCNGCGGNACCTCGGCGACGTGGCTCGCCNGCGTCAACGCGACCAGCTTCGCCGCCGACGGCAGGGCCGCCCGCAGCACCGCCCGCTGCCATCCCCCGCGATCGGACACCAGCGTGCCCGGCTCCTGCGCACGGACCAGAACCAGAGCACCGGGGAGGGCAAGCTGGGTCACGGCCGACGCCACGTGCCTCCCTTCCTCGGCGGGGTCACTCGAAGCTGACGGACTGCGCCCGCCCGAGCGGACCGGGGCGGGNTGCCCGGGGATCATGCCGACCTGAACGGGTTCGGTGGGTCGGGGACCGGTCAACGTCTGTCCAGGCACGGTACTCCGTGCCTGGAGGGGAGGCTCCTGGGGAGGGCCACCACATTCACATGAAGAGGACATGACTTCATCACCCTCGTTGGGGACTCGTGGTGCGACAGACGCATCAAACATCGCGCGACTGACGCAAAGCAAAAGATGGGGCCGGCGGCCACGAAAAGGCCACACCGGGCCATCCGGAAAGACCTCCCGAGCAGTTCTTCTCCCTGCCTTCAACCTCATCGGGTGACACCAGAAATCGATTTTTAATCCGTCATATTCAATTCCTTATTACCGCGTCACCCGGCGGGACTGCATCCCCGGGGAGGAGGACTCGGCGGCGTGGAGGATCCCCCCGCACCTCGCCGGAGGGATGGCCGGAGGGATGGCCGCCACGGTGACCGCGCCCGAGTACATCCTGCCCACGGCACGTGCGGAGGAAAGTCCGGGCGCGCTCACCGGTTGAACCGGCCCACCGGTATCCGGAACTACGACGGGACTCGGCGCACAAGAAAAATCGCCGGGAACCGGAACACCGGGAGAAACCGGACCGCCCGGTCACGGCATTCTTCGTCCTTGCCCGGCGAGGCCGGACGGGAACAGCCACCTCGCCCGATCGACCCGCCGCCACACAACGGACGCCAACCACCGTCACCGACAACAGAGATCGTGGACCTCCATTGTCGTACCTCGTCGTCTTATCGATCGATCACGGCAGGGGAGCGGCTGGCGCCCAGTGGCTTCCGGTCCGACGACGGGGTTACCGGGGACCGGTGACCCAACCATTCACCACTTCTCACCATGGATCACGCCGACGGGTGGGAAGGATGGTCCAACGTAGGGTTCACCTGGCCCGAACACACGAAAACAACACCGGAAGCTGTTGATCGGCGGGCAGCTCCACTCCACGTTGGCCTCCCCCGCGTTGGCCTCCCCCGCGTTGGCCTCCCCCGCGGGCGGACGGGGTTCCCGGCCGACCAGCCGGGTATCCCGGACCGGGCTTCGAAGGAGGCGGACGATGGCCGACATCGTGGTCGGGGTCGATGGTTCCGAGGGCTCCCACACGGCGCTGCGCTGGGCGTTCACCGAGGCGGAGTGGCAGGGGNGCGGCATCCAAGCCGTGATCGGCTTCGCCCGTGGTCCGGCCCAGCCCGGGATGCGTGCCGGCCTGGCGCAGGCGGCCGAGCGGACGCTGCACGAAACCGTGACGGCGGTCACGCCACCGGGATCGATCGTCTCCGTAACGGAGCAGGCCGTGGACCTGCCGGGTGCGGAGGCCCTGCTGACGGTCGGCCGCGACGCCCGCATGATCGTGGTCGGCGCCCGGGGGCAGGGGCTGCTGCACCGGCTGCGGATCGGGTCGGTCAGTGCCTCCGTCGCCGTACACGCCACGGTTCCGATCGTGATCGCCCGCGGTGACGTCGAGGCCGCGACCGCCGGCTCGGGCGCGACCCCGGCCGGCGCACCGTCCCGACCGTCCCGACCGTCCCGACCGATCGCCGTGGGTGTGGACGGCTCCCCCAACGCACTGTCGGCCCTCGCCTGGGCCGCCGGGGAGGCNGCACTGCGCGGGGTTCCGCTGATCGCCGTGCACGCCTGGCTCGCGGCGATCCCGTTGCCGTTCGCCGAGGCACCGGGGGAGATCACCCAGGCCCTGGAGGACCAGGCCCGGGCCGTGCTCGACGAGTCCATCGCGGGCGTCCGCGACCGCGGCCAGCTGCCGGCCGGACTAGACCTACGGGCCGTGGTGCTGCCCGCCTCGGCCACCCAGGCCTTGATCGTCAAGGGTCGCGAGTGCGATCTCGTCGTCGTCGGCGCCCGCGGTCACGGCGGCTTCGCCGAGCTGCTGCTGGGATCGGTCAGCCACCAGTGCATGCTTCACTGCCCCACCCCGGTGGCGATCATTCGGCAGCGGTAGCGGGGCGGCAGCCACCGACCGTTAACGGGTCGGGCCGTGCACGACCGCATGCGTATCCGGGAGGATCCCGTCCCAGGCGTACCACCGCTCGTTGTTCTGCCCGGGCGCCGGATCCCACGGATTACGCAGCAGCACCCGCCGGCGCGCCACGTCCACGGCGAGCAGGGTGTAGGCGTGCGCCGCGACGAGTCCGCCGGGCCGGGTTCGACGCCGGGTGGTCACGATCACCACCTCGCCGTCGGCGAGGAGCTCCCCGAGGGCGGGAACGGTCGCCTCGTGGGCGGCGAACACGTGCGCCGATCGCCCGGTGAGCGTCCGCAGGGCCGTCGCCGCATTTCCGAATTCGATGGCGGGATAGCCGCCGTGCAGCCGGGCGTAGGCCTTCTCGTACAGCGCCGGCCACAGCTCCGGCCGTCCCGCCGCGTCGTCGCCGTCCATCGCGACCTCCTCGTACCCAGCCGCACGCGACCGGGAGGTGCCCGGCGCCCGCGGCCCGGGTGCCTCGTCCTCCGATCGCCCGTACGGCGGCTGGACCCGACGAGCGGGCAGGCTGGCCGTGACGGTGACGCCCACGCCGGCGCCGGCCGGTCCGCGGGGGTGCATGATGATCGTGACAGTACCGTTGGGGTTGGCCCGCAGCCGCTCCGCGAGTAGTCCGGGATCCTGGCGGGCGATGCCGATCAGCGCCGCGACGAGGTAGCAGTCGGCGACGCCGCCCTGCCCCACATCGCTCGGGCTGATCCCGTCACGCACCGTCGGGTCGCCGGTGCGGTCGACCGCCACGACCTCGCCGGGGCGTCCGCGGACGACAGGGTAGCCGGGTTCGAGCCATGGGAAGGCCAGCAGGACGTCTCCGATCATGGCCGAGGAGGCCCCGGCGATCAGGGCGTCGGTGAGGTCGGCCAGCGCCGGCAGGTAACCAAGGATGCCGGGGCTCGGATTTTCGATCACCCGGGCGGCCACCGCGGCAAGGACCGCCAGAGGCCGGCCGCGCAGCCGGGAGATGACCGCCTGGCGCATCGCCGCGGACAGGCCAGCCAGCCGAACGCTGATCGCCGTCAGATCATTGACGGTCACCGTCGCCGGATCCGTGCCGATGCGGGCGACCAGCTCGGCCGCAGCGAAACGCGCCATCCGCCGGTCGATGCCGCGCGCCATGGCCGGCGCTCCGACAGCGACCGCGTGCAGTCCGAACCCGACGGGGTCGTCCCGTCCGGACGAGCCAGCCAGACCGAGCAGGCCAGCCGGAGCGGACGGTTTGCGCTCCCCGAACAGGCAGTGCGGATCGGACCAGTCCACGCCGCCGAACGGATCGGGCAGCCGGCTCAACCGTCCCCCGTCCGCGGCGACGGCTCGGGCCAGGGCGGCCGACCGGTCGCCCGCCGCCCGCAGGCGGTCGGACAGGACGCCCAGCAGGACCGGATCGAACAGAACGGTTTCGTCAATCGGGACCTTCACGGCGGGCCTGCCCCCAGCGTCGCCGGCATCGCCGGAGCCTCCGATAGCCCCGGGCAGGTCCTCCCTCCCCCCNGCATCGCCCTCGACGCCACCGGTGGCCAGTCCGTGCGCCAGCATCCACACCCGTGGGTCGTTCCCGACGCCGCCGGACGCGTCGAACCGGCGCAGCCGGGCGAGCTCGTCGGCGGATACCACGGCAGCCGCGCCTAGACCGAGGCGCAAGGCGTGGGCACGCTCGTCGTACCGCTCGGCGAGCCAGTCGAGCAGCCCGGCCCGATCGCGCAGCACCCCGGCGCCGACGTCAAGCGCCCGCTGCCAGTCGTCCAGCCGGGCGGCGCACCGGATCCGCCACGGTGACCGCCATGCCCGCGGGGTGTCGGCGGCACGCGCACCGGCCAGCACCCCGGCCACCTCCGGGACGAGTCGGCGCAGCCGGGCGGCGCACTCGCGCAGCTCGCCCGCGGCCGCGGCGAGGGCCGCGACATCACGGGGTGTACCAAGGTCTGCTCGCATCGGGCACGCCATCCGGCTCGCTGGCGACGGGATGATCAAAGCGTAACCCGACGGGTCCCCCTCGCCGCGTCGGCTCGGCCACCCGCGACCGCGGGCGCTCGTCCGCGTTAGGGTTTTGATCATTTGGCCGCAGGGACCACGGCCTCCGCGACCCTGCCGCCAAGAACACCGAGAACGCCAAGAACACCAAGAACACCGAGAACTGGGAGGGCATGTGACCGAGGCCGTTGTCGTCGCCGCAACCCGATCACCGATCGGGCGGGCGTTCAAGGGTTCGCTGCGGGGGATGCGGGCCGACGACCTCGCGGCCATCATCGTCCGGGCAGCCCTGGACCAGGTTCCGGCCCTCAACCCGGCCGACATCGACGATCTCATCCTCGGTTGCGGGCTACCCGGAGGCGAACAGGGACACAACATCAGCCGCGTCGTCGCCGTCAGCCTCGGGTTCGACACCGTTCCCGGCACGACGGTCTCCCGGTACTGCGCATCCTCCCTGCAGGCTCTGCGGATGGCTGCGCACGCCGTGCGCGCGGGAGAGGGTGACGCGTTCATCGCCGCCGGGGTGGAGGTCGTCAGCGGCTTCGTCAGGGGCAACAGNGACAGCCTGCCGGACACCCAGAACCCGCGCTACTGCGAGGCCCAGGCCCGTACGGCGGCCCGTGCCCAGGCGGGGTCCGCGCCCTGGACGAATCCCCGGGCGGCCGGCGAGCTGCCCGACGTCTACATCGCCATGGGGCAGACCGCCGAGAACGTGGCCCAGCTCGCGGGTGTGAGCCGCCTCGAACAGGACGAGTACGCCTGCCGCTCGCAGAACCTGACGGAGCGGGCCGTCGCGGACGGCTTCTTCAAGCGGGAGATCATTCCGGTGCCGCTGCCCGACGGCGGGGTGATCGACNGCGACGACAGTCCCCGGCCGGGAACCACGATGCGGGCGCTGGCCGCTCTCAGGCCGGTGTTCCGCCCGGACGGTACCGTCACGGCCGGCAACGCCTGCCCGCTCAACGACGGAGCCGCCGCGGTCATCGTCATGAGCGACACCAGGGCCCGCGAGCTCGGCATCACCCCGCTGGCCCGGATCGTCTCCACCGGCGTCAGCGCACTGTCACCGGAGATCATGGGCCTGGCCCCGGTGGAGGCGTCCCGGCGGGCCCTGGCCCGGGCGGGGATGACGATCGACGACGTCGACCTGGTAGAGCTGAACGAGGCGTTCGCGGCGCAGGTCATCCCGACCTACCGGGCGCTCGGGCTCGACGTCGCGAAGCTGAATGTGCACGGTGGCGCGATCGCGCTCGGTCACCCGTTCGGGATGACCGGCGCCCGGCTACTCACCACCCTGCTGAACGGACTACGCACCACCGACACGACCATCGGCCTGGAGACAATGTGCGTCGGCGGCGGGCAGGGCATGGCGCTGGTCGTCGAGCGGCTGTCCTGNACCGGGAGTTCGCGACCTTTCGGGCTTCGGGTCTGCCGCGACCGACGCTCCGTGCTAGGCAGAAAGAGCACGCGCATGCGATCGGTCACCGGAGCATCCAGGCAGAGCAGACCGGATCGCCCGGCAGGGAGGTCGACCATCATGATGTTCGCATCCGTCGGAGAGAGGTTCGTCGTCCACGGCCGCACGGTGGGCAGCCCGGAACGACACGGGACCGTGGTCGAGGTACGCGGCGAGGACGGAGGCCCGCCGTTCGTCGTGCGTTGGGATGACGGGCACGAGGGACTCTTCTTCCCGAGCTACGACTCGCTCGTCGAACTCCGACCGTCACGGGAGTCCGCGGGCGTCTGACCCCGGGCACGTCCGACCCCGGAGAGGATGGCGACGGTAGCCGAGCCCGGGGAGCCAGGCCCGGGGCGTGTTGATCGCCTGAAACATTTTCCGGCGAAATCGGCTGCCCCGGGGCCTTCAGGCGGTGTGACCTGCTGCGCTATACAGCNGGGACACAGCCGTCGGACCGACAGGTAACGCGCGTCGATCCGGAGGCAACGCGGATAACTCCGGAGCGTGACCGATGTCGACGCCTTCCCCCTCCACCGACGATCCAGCCGATCATCCCGGCCGGCCCGAACACCGGTCGGAGCCAGGCCGCACCTCGGAACCGGAGCACGGGTCGGGCCCGGACCGCCGGTCCGGGCCATCGGCGGCACTCGCCCGTATGGTCAGNNNNGTNNNTNNGNGNNNGGGCATCGTCGCCGTCGTGGCGCTGCTCGTCACCGCCGCCCTGGGGTTCGGAACCACCCGGCTGGAATTCACCACCGGCCAGGACAACTATCTGAACCCCGACTCCCAGGTTGCCCGGGACAACGTCGCCTACCAGTCCCTCTTCGGCGGCCAGGCGATGGTCACGCTGTTCACCCTGGACAAGGGCGAACGACTCGAGGACCTATTCACCAAGCGCAACATCAGCCAGTTCCGGGAGTTGCAGGCCAGCCTCGACGCCGATGACCGGATCGAATCGGTGATCACCCCGCTCACGGCGCTGGAGTTCACGAACAACCTGGTCACGAGCCCGGACGGCAATCCCGTCAACAGCCCCGCCGGGAAGATCCTGCTCGGTGCCCAGCGCCGCGATCCGGATCCGGTCTCCGCCCAGCGGCGCCTCGCCGACTCCGTCACGACACTGCGGCGGATGCAGGCGATCCCGGTGGCCGAGCGGGTCTACGACAACCCGGCCTGGGTCTCCTTCCTGCTCCGCGACAACACGGGTGCCATCCGTAAGTCGATCAAGCCGTTCTTCCCGACCGAATCCACCAGCCAGATGGTCACCCGACTGCGGGGCAACGCCTCCCTCACGACCGAGGGCCAGGCCGCGACCCTGGCCGAGAAGGCCGCGTCCGAACGCATGTTCGATAATGCGACAACGATGTCGACCGGGGCGCCCGCGCTGCTGCGCGACCTCAACGACTACCTGCGCGGCGGGTTCGTCACCCTCGGGGGCATCTCCCTGGCACTGATGGCCGGCCTGCTGCTCGTCGCCTTCGCGGTGCGCTGGCGGCTGCTCCCGCTCGGCGTCGTCGCCGTCGGCCTCATCTGGGCGTTCGGCCTCGCCGGCTACGCGGGTGTCCCGCTGTCGGTGGTGACCATCTCCGGTCTGCCGGTGCTGCTCGGCGTCGGCATCGACTTCGCCGTCCAGCTCCACAGCCGGGTGGAGGAGGAGGCCCAACTGGCCCGGGCCGGCCATCCCGTCACCGCGGCCCTGGCCGGGCTGCTGCCCGCGCTGAGTGTCGCCACCGTCGCCGCGGTGCTGTCCTTCCTCGCGCTGGAGTTCAGCGACGTCCCGATGATCCGGGACTTCGGCACGCTGCTCGCCCTGGGCCTGCCGGTGATCGTCATCGCCACGATCCTGTTCCTCACCGCCTCGTTGGGCCTGCGGGAACGTCGCCGGCCGACCCCCCCGAAGGACTACACCCACGGCCCGCTGGGTCGGACGGTGATCACCCTGGGGTCCCTGCCACGGATCACCGCGCTCCCGCTCGTCGCCGTGTCCGTCGCGGTCTTCGCCGTCGGGATCGTCACCGACGGCACACTGAAGATCCAGACCGATCCGGAGAAATGGGTCGACCAGCAGGGTCAGGTCATCAAGAACATCAACACGCTGCGCGCGAGCACCGGATCCGCCAGCGAGCTGGGCATCTACGTCCAGTCACCGAACGTCTTCGACGACGCCACCGTCGCCTTCCTCGCCGAGTTCGCGAACACCCGGCTCGCGAAGGACCCGGCCGACCTGCTGACCGCGTCGAGCCTCGTCACGACCATCAGCTTCATGATGGAGGTGCCGAACACGACGGTCGTCCTGCCGACGGGTCAGGACGTCCGGCTCGGCTACGCCGCGGCACCGCCCGACCTCCAGCGCGCCACGGTGAACCTGGCCCACAACGCGCTCAACCTCGTCTTCCGTACCGGATCGGGCTCGTTGGAACGGCAGGCCGCAATCGTCGACGACATCCGGGACACGGTCCATCCGCCGCAAGGGGTACGCGCCACCCCGTCGGGCCTCGTCGTGGTCGGCACCGGGCTGCTGGAGAACTTCACGAAGAACCGGACCCAGCTGACCTACTTCGCGCTGGTCGGCGTCCTGCTCATGCTGCTGGTCTGGCACCGCAGCATCGTCCGGGCGGTCCTGTCGCTGGTGCCGGTGCTGATCGCGGTCGGGCTCAGCTCCATGATCGCCTGGCTGGTCGGCGTCGATCTCAGCCCGCTCACCGCGGTCGGCGGCCCGCTCGTCATCGCGCTGGGCAGCGAGTTCACCACCCTGCTCGTGCTTCGCCACCTGGAAGAGCGTCGACGCGGCCTGACGCCGAAGGAGGCCGTCGACCAGACCGCGGCCCGCACCGGACGCGCCTTCGTGGTCTCCGCGCTCGCCGCCGTGATCGGGGTCGCCGTCCTGGCCTTCAGCTCCCTACCGCTGCTGCGTGACTTCGGTCTGCTGGTCGCCCTCAACGTCGCCATCGCCCTGCTGTCCGCGCTGGTCGTCCTCCCACCCCTGTTGATCTGGGCGGACGAACGCGGCTGGGTGCACCAGCCGCGCCAGGACGACCCGGGCCCGGCGGTCGACAGAACCGGACCGGGTCTTCGTCAACACGGCGACATGTGGGACGCTCAAGAAACCCGTTCCAAGGCCGGCGCATCACGGCCGCGGCCGATGGCGGGTGGAAACCGGGACGAGACATCCGCCGTATAGGCTCGGCAGCCGCCCGAGCGTCGAAGGAGAGGGCATGAGTTTCGAGTTCAAGGTCGCGGATCTCGCACTGGCCGAGTTCGGCCGCAAGGAGATCCGGCTTGCCGAGCACGAGATGCCCGGCCTCATGGCCACCCGGGCGGAATACGCGGCCAGCCAGCCCCTCAGGGGCGCCCGCATCATGGGCTCCCTGCACATGACAATTCAGACCGCGGTGCTGATCGAGACCTTGGTAGCGCTCGGCGCCGACGTCCGTTGGGTCTCCTGCAACATCTTCTCCACCCAGGACCACGCGGCCGCCGCCGTCGTCGTCGGGCCGAACGGCAGCAAGGACGACCCGCGGGGCGTGCCGGTCTTCGCCTGGAAGGGCGAGACCCTCGAGGAGTACTGGTGGTGCACGGACCAGGCGCTGGCCTGGCCGGACGGCGGCACCCCGAACATGATCCTCGACGACGGCGGCGACGCGACCCTGCTCGTCCACAAGGGCGCCCAGTTCGAGGCGGCCGGCGCGGTCCCCGCGACGGACGCCGCGGACGGCGAGGAGTACGCGATCGTCCTGGAGACCCTGCGCCGCACCATCGCGCAGAAGCCGGGTCGGTGGACCGAGACCGCGAAGAACATCAAGGGCGTCACCGAGGAGACCACGACCGGCGTGCACCGTCTCTATGAGATGGCGAAGGCCGGCACGCTGGCATTCCCGGCGATCAACGTCAACGACTCGGTGACGAAGTCGAAGTTCGACAACAAGTACGGCTGCCGCCACTCCGTCATCGACGGTCTCAACCGCGCCACCGACGTGCTCATCGGCGGCAAGGTCGCCGTGGTGTGCGGCTACGGTGACGTCGGCAAGGGCTGTGCGGACGCGCTGCGCGGCCAGGGAGCCCGGGTGATCGTCACCGAGATCGACCCGATCTGCGCCCTGCAGGCCGCGATGGACGGTTTCCAGGTCACCACCCTGGAGGACGTCGTCGCGACGGCGGACATCTTCGTCACCACGACCGGCAACTTCAACATCATCCATGCCGAGCACATGGCTGCGATGAAGCACCAGGCGATCGTGTCGAACATCGGGCACTTCGACAACGAGATCGACATGGCCGGCCTGGCCAGGACCCCCGGCATCGAGAAGATCAACATCAAGCCGCAGGTCGACGAGTGGGTGTTCCCGGACGGCCACTCGATCATCGTGTTGGCCGAGGGCCGGCTGATGAACCTCGGTTGCGCCACCGGACATCCGAGCTTCGTGATGTCGAACAGCTTCACCAACCAGGTGATCGCGCAGATCGAGCTGTTCACGAAGACCGAAAACTACCCCGTCGGGGTATACGTGCTGCCCAAGCACCTCGACGAGAAGGTCGCCCGGCTGCACCTCGACGCGCTGGGCGTGAGGCTCACCCAGCTGACCAAGCAGCAGGCGGACTACATCGGCGTGCCCGTCGAGGGTCCGTACAAGGCCGACCACTACCGCTACTGATCGGTCCGGTCCTCTCGCGCCGATTCCGGTTAATCCGATTAATCCGATCGACCGGATTCGGCGCTTCGACCTGAATCGGCGCTTCGCCGGCCGGGATCGGTCAGCGTCTCCTGGACGACCAGCAAACCGACGTCCACGACGGGTCGCTCAGGTCGTCCAGGCTGTACCAGCCGGCCGGCAGGTAGGTCCCCCAGGTCGCCGACGGGACGTCGGCGCTCGCCCGGTCCGGTACCGCGGGCCTGCGCACACCGAAGGTCGCGTCGCCGCCGGGGCAGCTCAGGTGCCCGAACCTGAAGATCGGCTCGCCGGCCTCCTCACCCCGGCCGGGACCGGTCCGGCACAGCGATGCCGTGGCCGGCGGCCACAACGAGGCGACATGGACGTAGAAACCGGCGTCGAGATACGTCGCGGGTCTGTTCGGCTCTCCGGCCGCCGCCGGCACACCGACCTCCGTCGCCTGCCCGCCCGGGCAGCTCGCCCAGGTCGCTCCACCGGCCTGCGCGGCGCCCGCGTTCACCAGAGCCAGGATGCCGCTCACCGCGAGGGTCGCCCCGGCGGTGGTCAGAGTGGCCAGGGTGGTCCGGGTCGCGCCGCCGCGCCGGCCCGCCCGCCGGGAACCGCGCCGCGCGGGACGACACCCTCCGGACGCAGCCGCTTCCGGTGCTCCCGGCGCTCCGGAGGATAACGGCCGTCCGACTCGTCGCGGGGAAGATACGGCATACCGCATTGAATGCCTCCTTCTCGAGCCCGGCTGCGGGTCGATCATGCGGTAGAAGGATACAGGCGCTAGAACGATACAGGCGGTAGAACCATATAGGCGGCATCGAAACACGGGCTCCGCCGCCCGGTCCGCGGTTCCCGCAAACATCCGCAAAAAACAGTCAGTATGCCCCTCGATACCGAGGGTTGACGAGGCGTCGAAGGGATGGCGGCTCGCGGCGGCGTCGGCTGTCCGTGCCTGGGGCGCACCACCGAACCGGGTCGGGCCCCTGTCAGGGATCCAGCGGGAGGGTTTCCACTCACCATATGTCCGGGCATACCGCCCCGATGCGGACCTCTCCGCAGCAGCCCGGCACTATGGCCATGCTGGTACTCCGGCTGGAAACTATGACTGTAGCGGTCAACCGACCTGATGACCCCATGAACAGGAAGCGGCCCGGAATCGTGATTTCCCAGACGAGGATCTGTCGCGGCGACACACGTGGGAAGGAGAGCCGGTAGCGATGGCNCCGNCCTTGTACCCGCCGGCCCGCTTCCGTCCGGTGCGGAACACGACCGGAGTGATGATCCAACCCACCCGAGGCCTCATCCCGCACGTCCAGGTGGGCGGCGGCTCCCTGTTCGGCTGGTTCGACAACCCCGCCAGCCAGGTCAGCTCACACCTGTGGCTGTCGAGGAGCGGCGACTTCGAGCAGTACGTTCCTTTNGACCGGAGGGCCTGGGCCCAGGCGGCAGGAAATCCATACTGGATCTCCTGCGAATGCGAAGGGTACGAGACCGAGGACTACACACCCCTACAAATCATCCGGCTCGGCGAGCTCTTTCAGTGGGGGATGCGGGAGTTCGGATGGCAGGAAGAGATCACCGACTCTCCCGCCGGTTACGGTATCGGTACCCACCGGATGGGCGGCCAGGCGTGGGGGGGGCACAATTGCCCGGGTGACATCCGGGCCAACCGACGCCGGGACATCCTCGCCGCCGCGCGGCATAACGGAGTCGGCGCAGCCGCCGATCCCCGGCACCGTTACGACGACCGTCCGACCCTGCGGGAGGGATCGCGTGGTCNGGACGTCGTGGAGCTCCAGAACGCCCTGAACATCATCTTTGGCCATGAGGCCCCCACCGGTGATCCCAACCGGATAACGCCGGATGGCGTGTACGGGCCACGGACCACTGCCCGGGTGGCCTCCCTACAGCGCTACGCCGCGCCGTGGTTCGGCCGCATCCCGGACGACGGGGTCTGCGGGCCCAACACCTGGCGTAAGATCGGTTACCTCCTCACCGGGATGAACCGCCGGGTCTGACCCACAGACCGGGCCCGGCCGCTCCCCCGCACCGGGCGCTCCCGCTCACCGGGCGGTCGTGACCCGGCGGGCCAGCTCGGCGCCGGCCCTCCGCAGCCACCGGAGCGGCTCGGCCATCGCCATGGCCGGCCCCCCGGCGAGATCGACGAGGGCGATCTCGGCCCGGACCCCCTCCGCTCGGGGGGCGTCAACCCGCCCAGCCACCAGGAGCACGGGCACCTCGGCGTCCCGCGCCAGCGCGAGGACTCCGCCGACCACCTTGCCGGACAACGAGGTGCGGTCGAACCTGCCCTCGCCGGTCACCACCCAGTCGGCGCCGGCAAGGGCCGCCGGCAGGCCCGCCGCCTGGATGATCGTCGGCAGGCCGGGGACCACCTCGGCTCCCCAGGCCGCGGCGAGGCCGTAGGCGGTGCCGCCGGCAGCCCCGGCTCCCGCGGCGTCGGGAGCACCACCCAACAGGTGGGCGAGCCGGCGCAGCCCCTCCTCCAGCCGGGTGATGTCCGCGGGTCCGGCACCCTTCTGCGGCCCGAATACGGCGGCGGCGCCGGCAGGGCCCAGCAGGGGCGCGTCGACGTCGACGAGACAGTACGCTCCCCCGGCCGGCGCCGGCCGCAACCCGGTCAGATCGATGTGCGCGAGCGACGTGAGGGCGCCGCCGCCGACGGCCAACGGCCGGCCGGCCGCGTCGAGGAACCGGGCACCCAACGCGGCGAGGGCACCGGTACCACCGTCGGTCGAGGCGGAACCGCCCAAAGTGATGAGAACGCGGTCGACTCCGGCGTCGATCGCGGCGGCGACCAACTCGCCGAGGCCCACGGTCTGCGCGCCCAACGGATCGAGTTCCCGCATCAGCGGCAACCCGCTCGCCCTCGCCAGTTCGATCACTGCGGTGCCATCGGGCAGCGACAGCCATTCGGCGTCGTGGCCCCGCCCGTCCGGACCAGTCACCCGTGCCGGGTGCCGCTCCGACCCGGGTACGCCGACGGCGAAGACGTCGAGGGTGCCCTCGCCACCGTCGGCGATCGGTACTCCCACGACCTGATCGCGGGGCCGCTCGGAGCGCCAGCCCGCGCCCAGCGCCGCGACCACCTCGGCCGCGGTCGCCGATCCCTTGAACGAGTCGGGTGCGAGGACCACCCGCGCGGGCCGGTGGGGGGACGGTACCCCCGTCATCGGAGCGTCACCGGCCGTCGGAGCGTCACCGGCCGTCGAGACATCCCGCGTCGGCGAGCCACGCATCGATGCCGGCGAGGGCCGCCGTCCGCACCTCGATCGGCGCGGCTCCGGATTCCACCGAGCTGCGGGCGCAGGCGGCCAGTTCCTCGTCGGTCAGGCCCAGCGCCGATCGGCACAGCTCGTACTCCTCCAGACAGGTGGGCCCGAACAGCAGCGGGTCGTCGGCGTTGATCGAGCATCGCACCCCGGCCCGCAGCAGGGCCGGAAGCGGATGTTCGGCCATCGACGGGACGACCGAGAGCAGCAGGTTGGACGTCGGGCAGACATCGAGGCAGGTCCCTCGTTCGAGGAGGGTGTCGACGAGTCGGGGATCCTCCATGGCGCGGATACCGTGCTGGAGACGATCGGCATCCAGGGTCTCGATGGCGCCACGCACCGACGCGGGACCGTCGAGTTCCCCGGCGTGGGGGGTCGAGAGCAACCCGCCGTCGCGCGCGATCCGGAACGCCGCCATGAACGGCTCCGGCGGCCAGCCGTTCTCGTCGTTGTGCAGCCCTAGGCCGACGATGCCCCGATCGGCGTAACGCAGGGCCAACCGGGCCACGGAGACGGCCTGTTCGGGGGAGTCGAAGACCCGGTCGACGGCCGCCATCCAGCGGACGGTCACCCCGTACCGCGCGCCGACCTGATCCGATCGGGCCAGCACCGTCTCCCAGGCGGCCTCCGCGCTCCCGAAGACGCCTAGATGAACGTACGGCCAGAAGCTGGGTTCGAGGTAGGTGACGCCCTCATCCGCGGCATCGATGATCATTTCGTCGACGAGACGTTCGAAGTCCTCGGGCCGGCGGAAGACCGGCAGGATGCCGGCGATCACTTCGCTGAAGCCCCCGAACTCGGTAAACCCCGTGGTGCGGGGAGTCGGAACGCCCGCGGCGGCGGCCAGGTCGGCCAGTGTCGACGGCCGCATCCCCAGCTCGAAATGCAGATGCAGATGGCCCTTGGGCAGCGAACGCAGATCCCGCATCACAGTCCTTCCTCCGTGGCCGCGCGGCCGGCGGTCTCCCCATCCCGTGGGGACAACCACGAACCCGCAAGACGGTGGATTGAAACTTACGTGGTCGAGCCGCCCCGCGGGAGCCGGACGAAGATGGTCGCCGGCTCAGGTCGCCGGCTCAGGTCGCCGAGACGATCCCAGTGGCCACGAGGAAGAGCACGGTGGCACCGAGCGCCAGCCGGTAACCGATGAAAACGCTGTAGCTGTGTCTGGCAATGAACTTCAACAGCCAGGCGATCGCGACGTAGGCGACGGCAAAGCTGACCACGGTCGCGATGATCGTCGCCGGCCAGCCCACCCCGTCGGCGATGTCGTCGGACTTCGTGAGGACCTGCAGCGCCGCGGCCGCCATCAGGGCCGGGATGGACAGGAAGAAGGACAGCCGGGTCACCGCCNCCCGGTCCAGGCCACGCAGCAACCCCGCCGACATGGTCGCCCCGGATCGCGAGATACCCGGGATCAGCGCCATGCACTGCACGATGCCGATCACCAGGGTGTCCTTCCACGTCACGTCCTCCTCGTGACGTTTCTGGGTACCGACGTGGTCCGCGTACCCCATCACCCCGCTCCAGAGGATCAGCGCACCGCCGACGAACCACAGGCTGCGTAGCGTGGTCTCGATCTGATCCTTGAAGGCCACCCCGACCAGGCCGATGGGAATCGATCCGAGAATGACGGCCCAGCCGAACCGGTAATCCGGATGCTCCCGCCAGGCGGGATCGCGCACACCGCGGCCCCACGCCGCCAGAAGGCGCCGGAAATCATGCCGGAAGTAAAGCAGGGTGGCGAAGACCGCACCGACCTGGATGATCGCGGTGAAAGCGGTGATGTCCGGGTCGTCGATGTCGTGGCCGAGCAGCTTCTCCAAAATTGTCAGATGTCCGGTGCTGGACACCGGCAGAAATTCCGTCAGCCCCTCGACCGCGCCGAGAAACACCGCTTCCAGGACGTTCACATGGACCCTTCCGCACCGGTACACGCCACCTGCTGATCGCGCAGGGCAGTGTATGACGACGAGGATCATCTGCTCCCGGTGGGGCGGGCCACGCGGCCGTCAGGCGGCCAGCGCCCGGGTCAGCGCACATCGAGCCGTCGCCCGGGCGACGGCCGCCTCGGTGCGGGTCACGACGGGCAGATCCAGCCGGGTCAGGGCCCGCCCGCCACAGCAGCGCCGCGGACGAGGAGAACGAGAGTCCCGCCGGCGTGCGGTTCACCTTGCCTGATGGGTGAAGAAGGCCCAGATGGTCGCGGTGGCATTCAGGGCGGTTGACGGCGGGTCGAGATGCAGGATTCGCTCGGCCGTCGGGNGGCGGGNACCGCCGGGCCACTGGTGGCCCGCGCCGGCAATGGTGACCAGTTCCACGGCCCGTCCCTGCGGGCAGGTGGCGATAAAGGTGGTGACGCTTTCCGTAGTGGTTGTGGCCGGGGTGGCACAATGATCGGCGGTACGCCACATCGCGTTCACGAACGGGACGGCCGGTCCGTTGATTTTTGCGACCCCGTCNCCCTCGCCGCCGTAGTAGCGTACGGTGTGGTCCGCGGTGCCGTGAATGGCGATGACGGAGATTGGCCGCGGTGCGGGGCAGGTGCCGAGCAGGGTCGCCGAATCGGGTCCGATCGCGGCGAAAATGGTGGTGTCGCAGGCCAACCGGTAGTCCATCATGCCGCCGTTGGAGATTCCGGTGGCGTAGATACGGGCGGTGTCGACCGGTACGGCGGCTTGGATGGCGGCTACCATGCCAGTGATGAAGGCGACATCATCCACGCCGGTCGCACCGGGCTTTCCGCAACAACCGCCGCCGACGGACCAGGCATGGTTCTGCCCTTCGGGATAGGCGACGAGAAAATGGCCGCGGTCGGCCTCGGCGTCCCAGCCGTAGGAGTTCTCGGCCTGCTCCGCGCCACCGAAACCGCCGTGGATCATGACGACGAGCGGCGCCCGCGCGGTCAGAGTCGGCGGCCGGTACAGCCGGTAGGCGCGGGTGGCGCCGCCGACGTTGATCGACCGTACCGACGATCCGACCGGGACAGCGGCCGGCGTAGAAGCCGTCGCGGTGCTGGCGGGCTCTGCCGGGCCTGCCGCGGAGCGCCGAAGCGGCCCCGAGCAGCCGGTGAGGGCGACCGCGCCAGCGACGAACACGGCGAGCAACCAAGACGTGCGGGGGAAGCGGATGATCATCGAACCCCTCTGGTCGGCGCCCATAAGCGGGCAAGGGAATGCCCACAGCCTGGCATACCCGCCCAACCATGATTTTGATCTGCTCGCGCCATAGCGTGCCGGGAGCGGGCGGCGTGGTGCCGACCGCGCCGAGTACGAGTTCGACAGCCACCTACGCCACTACGTCTCACCACCCGCTTTCGTACGGAATTCACATCTTTCTTGTATGGAATGCGGGGTGCGACGAGCCGCTGACCTCGTAGTGGCCGGGGGTGGAGCCCGCCGGCCGGGCTGGCGAGGGCTGAAGGGCGGCGGGAAGAGGTGGGGATGCGGGAAGAGGTGGGGATGAGTGCGGGAGACCCGGCCAGGGTGCCGCCGGCGCCGGTGCTCACGTTCGCCGATGTGACCCTGGACGAGGCCGCCGCTGGTGCGGCCGTACTCACGCTGACCGGTACGGCGGCTTGGCTGTTGCTCGGCCGGGGGCTACGCCCGCTGCGGGACATCACCCGTACGGCGGCCGCCATCGCCGGCGGCGACCTGGCTCGGCGGGTCCCGCCGGGGCGTCCGCGCACCGAGACCGGTCAGCTCGCGGCGGCGCTCAACACCATGCTCGGCCAGATTCAGGCGGCCTTCGAGGACCGTCGGCGGCCGGCAGCCGCGGCGGTGGCCGGACCGGCAGCGACCTCGGAATGGCGATCGTCGCCGCCATCGCCGCCGCCCACGGCGGCACCGCCACCCTCGACAGCGCCCCCGGCGCCGGCACCACCGTCCGCATCGTCCNCCCCGCCGGTACAGGGGAGGAATTGGCCGCGGTCCGGCCCGTCAACCTCCTCTGACCGGGCCGGCCCGTTTCGACCAGTGACGCCGCGTTCACCGCCTCCGCGGGTTGCCCGGTCATAGCAAGAAAACTGCGGATCCGAATGTGCCTCACATCTTGCCGGGAAAGGGTTCTCATTCCAGGCTGATGTTCTTGCCTTGCTGGCAGGGGACACGGGCACAGCCGGTCCACGGAAACCGTGGCACCCAGCCGGCTGGCTCCCACGGTCACCCGTCGGGGCCACCTGACCATCTCCGATCTCCCGAAGGCAGGTGTCCCGTTCCCATGAACCTTCAGGCTCCGGTCCGTCGAGGTCTCGCAACGGCTACCGTTGCCGGCGCGGCGCTGCTTACCATCGCGGCCTGCCAGCCTGGCACCCGGGTAGTGACCGCCGCGCCGGCGACGGCGACCGCCGAGCAGGCAGCCGACCAGCCAACCTCAACGACACCGGTGTCGGCGGCGACGTCGGCTGCCGCGACATCCACGGATGCGGTCGGGAAGGGTGCCGGCGGGCCGGGCTCCCTGACCGTGGCCATCACCTCCCCGGTGGCGGTCTCCGGCCACGTCGACACGGTGGTGAGCTGCCAGACCGCGGGCGCCCGCTACGTGGCGTCGGCGAGCGGCTCGGTCCACGGCTACGCCGTCTCGGACGTCGTGCGGGTGGCCGGTTACCACGGGCCAGGGAGCTACCAGGCTTCGGTGACCGTGTCGATGACCGGCCCGGATGCCCACTACGCGGTCACCGCCGTACCGGCCACCGCGCAGGTCACCGCTACTGGTGGCGACGTCTCCTTCTCGGCGACGAGCACCGGCGGCCGAACGCTCGCCGGTTCGATCGCGTGGGCCTGCTCCGCGTAGGCGCACATGCGACCAGTGACTTTAGGAGAACATTCGGTGACCAGGCCGCTCGTCGGCCACGGGGGCACGCCGGCCCGGAGACGTCTGCGCCGTCTGCTCCTGGTGGTCGCGGCCGTGGCGGTCCTGCGCGGTGTGCAAGCCGGCGTCGCTGCGCTCACCGTGCTGACGGCAGCGGCACTGCGGCTCGAACAGCCGCTGCCGCACCTGCATGTCACCCGCCTGGCCGAGACTGGGCCCGAGCCGCTGACCCCGCTGACCGCTCTGGTCATGGTCGCCGTGTCCGCGGCCGTGTCCGCCCTTCTGCTCCGCGCTCGCCGGACGGTCACGGCCTTCGCGGCTGTCAAGGCATTCGCCCTTATCGCGGCGTCGACCATCGCCGGCGTCGTCGCTGCCGGCCCGGTGGGCCTTCGACTGGCCGTCGCGGGGTGCGGCGCGAGCCTGGCCGTCCTGCTGTGGCCGGCGGTCCGGCGCGCCGCCGTAACCCTGCTGACGGCGGTCGGCCTGCCGCACGCCACCGGCCGGACCGCCGACGTCGCCCTCGCCGTGAAGATCGGCCTTCTCGTCGCGGTGGTGCTCGTCAGCTAATCGGCTATTAGCACCGCGCGCCCTCAGCACCGCGCGCCCGCTTCCCCTGCGTCCACCCCACTCGCTCCCATCTCCGCCCGAAAGGAAGTCGTGATGAGCCGCGCTCCCCACGTCCGCTCCGTCGCCGCGCCACCATCCACAGCCAAGACCTCCGACATCAAGACCTCCGACAGGGTGCCCGGCTCGGGAGAGGGGCCGGTCGAGGCGATCCGGCGGCTGCGTGCCGACCCGCTCACCCGGCTCAACGAGCTGGCCCGCGCCCATGGGCCGGTGGTGCGCCTGGCGAGCTGGCCGGTGTCGGCCTTCCTCGTCACCGACCCGGACGCGATCGCTGACGCCCTGGTCAGCGGACACCGGGCCTACGCCAAAGGTGCCGTACGCCGCGGCGCCGGTTCCCGGCGAACGGTGGTGCAGCCGCTGGCACTGCTGCTGGGCCAGGGCCTGCTGACCAGCGCCGGGGACACCCACCGCCAGCAGCGCCGGCTGCTGCAGCCGCTGTTCCACAAGCAGCGGATCGCCGGCTACGCCGACGCCTTCGCGGCCATCGCGGACAAGACCGCCGACGGCTGGCGGGACGGGCAGCGCCTCGACGTGCACACCGAGATGACCGAGATGACCCTGGCGATCGTCGCCCGGACCCTGTTCGACGTCGACCTGGACAGCCACGTCGTCGACGTCATTCGGGCCGCTCTCGACCAGAACATGCCCGCAGCCCGCCGAGCCCAACTTCCCGGCTTCACTACCCTCGAACGGCTACCGCTCCCGGCGCCCCGGCGCCGACGAGACGCCCGGAACGCGCTCGACCGCGTCGTCCACGATCTGATCGCCGACCGCCGCGCCACCGGCGCCACCGGTAACGACCTGCTGTCCCTGCTGCTGACCGCCCGCGACGCCGACACCGGCGCGTCGATGGACGACTCCCAGGTCCGCGACGAGGCGCTCACCCTCCTGCTCGCCGGCCACGAGACCACCGCTAACGCACTGACCTGGACGTTCCACCTACTCGGCCGGGATCCGGAAGTACTGGCGACTCTGCAGGCCGAACTCGACCGGGTGCTCGGCGAGCGGCGGCCGACGATCGACGACCTGCCCCAGTTGCCCTACACCAACGCGGTCATCAGCGAGGCGATGCGGCTGTACCCGCCCGTCTGGGCCATGGGCCGCCACCTCGTCGAAGACCGCGACGTCGCCGGCTACCGCCTGCCCGCCGGCTCCACCCTGGTCTTCAGCCAATGGGTGGTGCACCGCGACGAGCGCTGGTGGCCGCGACCGGAACTCTTCGACCCCATCCGCTGGACCGGGCCCGACACCGCCGATGAGCCGGCCGACGCCGGGCCGAAGATGCGGCCTCGCTTCGCCTACTTCCCGTTCGGCGCCGGCCCCCGCCAGTGCATCGGCAACACCTTCGCCATCACCGAAGGCGTGCTCGCCCTGGCCGCTATCGCCCGCCGCTGGTCCTTCACCCCCGTACCCGGCCTGCCCGTCACACCGCAACCCCTGGTCACCCTGCGACCGAAGGACGGCCTACCCATGATCGCCCACGGTAGGTACCCGAACCGGTAGCGGCCTTTATCAGGCGATCTCTATGCCGACGTCGGGCGGCTGGTGCAGCGAGTTGTGGACGGTGCAGTGCGAGGCCACCGCTACGAGGCCGGGCCGGCGCCGTTCCGGCAGACTGGCGGGAACGGCGATTCGCAGCCGCACCGCCGCCACCCNGGCGGGNCGGNCAGTCGCCNTGTCGAACTCGGCAGCAACCCGCAGACCGTCCCGGCACACGCCATGGCGGGTGAGGTACCGGCCGGCGTAGAAGGCGACGCAGGATGCGAGTGAGGCGACGAACAACTCTGTCGGCGTCGCCGCGATGTCGTCACCACCGTGCCGCAGCGGCTGGTCAACCAGCATCTCGTGTCCACGGACCCCGATCGCGTACGACTCACCCGCAAGGTAGGCTACATCGATCCGGCCCGGGTGACCGTCTCCGGACCCAGCCGTGTCCCGCCCGCGGTCAAGCGCCGAGTCTGCTGTCCCGACGGCATCCTCGCGGTCGCGTTCGGCTGCCGCGGCCTGCGCCAGCAGCCGTCCGGCCAGCTGCCGCGCCTCGGGCACGGTCAGGTGCGCCCACTCCTCGCCGCGGTCGTGCCGTTGGCAGCCGACGTTCAGAATGATCTGGCTGGCGCCCTGGCCCTCCCCATCCAGGGGAAGCCGTCCGATGATCATGTCCTGCCCATGGGCGGTCCGGATCACGTCGCGCGCGAGCGCATCGGCTGACTTCGTTCTCGGTCCGTTCATCACGCCCCCCTGACGTCTTGTACCTGCCATGCCGAGGTTAGGACGATGAACGGTATTGATCAGGGGCCATCGGTCCCGGCCAGCGGGGCCAGATGGACGCCCACCGCGCTGGGGATGAGGTCCTTTGAACGGCGTGGCGCGGACCGGCCCTGCCGCATGTCCGCCGACGAGGATCAGCCCACCGACCTTGCGCGCCGGAACCGGGAGCACACCGGCCGCGTACCAACGGCGCGCGGTCACGTACGCCACGGCCTGCGACTCGGCCCACTCCTTAAGGCTCGCGTGACCATCATAGACCGCCACAGAGCGCTACGGTGTGGTGCCAAGACTGGCGTGCCGCCGAACATCTGGGGGTTACCCAGCTGGCACCACTGCTGACCTCAGCTGAGCAGACGGACGGGATCAGCCTGTGGTGGTTCACCAGGAAGGCAGCCTCCTGGCGGATCCGCTGGCGCCCAGGCCCAAATCGGGACGGGCGCAACCCCGCGGAGTCCGGCGACGGCAGGCTCCGCGCCGTGCTCAACGGCGACGCGGTCCACCGCTGGGCNCCCGCCGTCTACGAGCCTGAGATCCACGCCTTCGGTGGCCCCGCCGGCATGGACGTCGCGCATCAGCTCTTCCACCACGACAGCCGCAACGTCCTCGCCCACCTCGACCGAGCCCGCCCCGAGCATCGGGCCGAGGTCGGACTCGTGCTGGCCGCGGCGCTGCTGAGGTCAGCTGGCCAGGACTACTACGAACAGGGTGACGTCTGGACCCGCGTCGCCAGTCACCGCCGCACCCGCCAGGCCAGTGCGCGGCAGCCCGCCGCCACGGCGGCTACCCGAAACGCCGTCCGGCAACTTCTCGCCGCCCGCACCGTGCAGCCCCTCAAAGCGCTACCGGCGTGGCCGGCAGCGTTCCGGCACGCGGGTCGGTCACTCGCGAACCTCGCCAACCAGGGCCAGCTCACCCGCGGCCTCCGCGCCGTTCTTGCCCATCACATCCTGTTCGCCTGGAACCGGCTCGGCTTCCCCGCCGCCGACCAGGCGCAGCTCGCCCACACCACCGCCGCCATCATCTTCGATGACCCCGGCCCGATCCCTGACGAACGGTGACCACGATGACCACCCGCACCCCCGAACAGCTCCGCGACAACCTGGTCGCCGACATCCACCGCTGGGGCACATTCCGAACCGCCCAGGTCGAAGCCGCGTTCCGCACGGTCCCGCGACACCTGTTCCTGCCCGACGTCGACCTGGAAACCGCCTACNCCCCCCAGGTCGTCGTCACCCGCCGCGCCCCCGACGGCACCGCGCTGTCCTCAGCATCCCAACCCAGCCTCGTCGCCGCCATGCTCGAACAGGCCGGCGTCCACCCCGGCCACCGCGTCCTGGAGATCGGCACCGCCACCGGCATCAACGCAGCACTCCTCGCCGAACTCACCGGCCCGACCGGCCAGGTCACCACCATCGAGATCGACGAGGAGCTCGCCGCAGGCGCGCGCACCGCACTGGTCAAGGCCGGTTACGAACGCGTGGACGTTGTCCACGCCGATGGTGCGGCGGGCCACCCGGGCGGAGCGCCCTACGATCGGATCGTCATCACGGCCGGGGCCTGGGACCTGGCCAAGGGCTGGTGGAACCAGCTCGCCCCCGCCGGTCGTATCGTCGTGCCTCTCCGTCTCCACGGAAGCGGCCTGACCCGCTCCCTCCCGCTCGACGCCGTTGAGCCGGGCCGGCTCGTCAGCCGCTCGGCGCTCGTCTGCGGATTCGTCCCCCTACGTGGCGCCGACGCCCACACCGGCCGTACCCTCGCCCTCGCAGACGGTGTCGCCCTGCACGTCGACGACCACGACCCCGCCGACGAGCCGGCGCTGCGCGCCGCGGCGGCCAGCCCACCCCACAACCTGTGGACGGGGCTGACGATCCACGACGACGAACCGACCGCGCACCTCGACCTGTGGCTCGTCACCATGGGCGCCCGCTTCGGCCGCCTCGCCGTCGACACCACCGTCCGCCCTGACAGCCAGCTCACTCCGACACGGCGCTGGGCCGGGGCCACCATCCACGACGGCACCACCATCGCCTACGTCACCCTGCGTCCCCTCGCATCCGACACCGACGAACTCGGCGTCACCGCCCACGGACCCCACGCGGCCACCCTCNCCGCGCNCCTCACCGATCTGCTGCACCAGTGGCGCAAAGAAGGCCCCGCCGAACCTGTCGTAACGGCCCATGCCGCGGACACCCTGGAGGACCAGACCGTCGCCGGACACCGCGTCGATCGGCCGAACAGCCGACTCACCGTCCGCTGGCAGCCCTGAGAAGAGGCGGGACCCGATGGCCTTCACCACATCGACAGATGCGGCACCCACGACGTTCGCTCTCGTCGCACCACGGTTTCCCCTCGTCCCCCGTGACCGGCCATCCTGCCCAGCCCTCGACGCCCGGATCTACCGGGGTGGATCACCCGCGGCGCCACCCGCGGCGCCACCCGGATGGCAGGTCCCGGGTCATCATCGCCGACGCCGAGATGCAGCGGCTACGCGAGCGCCGGCCCCCGGCTACTACACTCGCTGGGTGCCGATAACCGACGTTTCGCCAGCTGCTTCGCATCGAGTCGGACGGGACAAGAGCCAAGCGGGCACACCACGTCGGTGGAGGGGTAGGCTGTAGGTGTTGCTTGTTCTTCCGTGCGTGACCTACGCAGAGAACGGCACGACTGGACCACGGCACCGGCCGGGGTCTGGGGCGAGGCCGGTACGCGAAGGACGCTTACCGGGAGCGCGGCAAGGAGAAATAATCGTGGCGCAGGGTACCGTCAAGTGGTTCAACGCGGAGAAGGGCTTCGGATTCATCTCCGTCGACGGTGGCGGCCCGGACGTGTTCGTCCACTACTCCTCGATCGTGGCGGACGGCTACAAGTCCCTGGATGAGGGCCAGAGCGTCCAGTTCGAGATCGTGCAGGGCCAGAAGGGACCGCAGGCGGACAACGTCCAGCCCGTCTGAGGCCGTACCACCCCCAGCCTTACGCGTCGGCGCGCGGCTCCCGTGGGAGCCGCGCGCCGATGTTGCGTTGGCCGATGTTGTGTTGGCAGGCCGGTAGTCTCACCGCAGTAGTTGACCGACGCCGTCGGCGGGCACCGCTCGATCATGGGCCATGTGCACCTGACGAGCGACCAGATCAGCGCCCGGGCAACCGAACCACGGTGATGAAGAAGTCGTCGATGAACCGCACGTCGTCGACGAACCGGTCGAAATCGACCGCCTTCGTCACGTAGGCGTTGGCGTGCAGGTTGTAGCTGCGCAGGATGTCCTCGGCAGCGCCCGAGGTGGAGAGCACCACGACGGGGATGCGTCGCAGGTCGGTGTCGGCCTTGACCTCGGCCAGCACCTCGATGCCGCCCCGGCGCGGCAGGTTGAGGTCCAGCAGGATCAGGTCGGCCGCCGGGGCCTGTGTGAAGGGCTCCTCCCGGCGAAGGAACGCCATGGCTTGGATGCCGTCGTTCACGACATGNAGCCTGCCGTTGATCCGATCATCCGCGAACGCTTCGCGGGTCATGAGGACATCCCCCGGGTCGTCCTCAACCAGCAGTACGTCGAACGGGTCCGTACGGACACTCGCCGTCATCTGGATACCTCGAAGTAGAGGCCGCCATGGCATGGCAGCCGGACGAGAAGCGGGGGTAGGGGATGTAAAGCGGGGCCAGGGCGGACAGGACAATCAGCGCCTACGGCGCGGGACGGCCGCTCCTCGAGAGCGTGAGCGGGGCCGCGAGCAGGCGCGGGCGGAGTCCGTCCGGCCCGGAACGGTAACCGGACACCCCGGAATCGATGCACGGACTTTGGCGATGTCTGACGGTACGCCAATGGAAGTGGTCTGTCGCCCCCCTAACAGGGACAAGTCCGAGGACGAGCCGAGGCTCACCGTTTTCGGCCTCGCCGCGACCGCCCGGGCACCCACGACCCCACGACCGCCCGGCTACCCCGACCGCCCGGGCACGAGGCCGGGCTTCGGCCGTTCCCGGCGTGGCGGTTCCCGGTCGTCCCCGGCGGGNAGGNAAGGGGNCATGAGCTCCNGCAGCCCNGNCCAAGACGAGATCCGCCCGCATGCCCGCGAACTGCGTCGGCTGATCCCGGACGTATACCGGGGGCTCGGCACCCTGGGCGACGCGGCTCTCCGTGACGGCGCCCTGGACAGCCGCACGAAGGAGCTGATCGCACTGGCGCTCGCCGTGAGCACCCAGTGCGACGGTTGCATCGAGGCACACGCTCACGGCGCCGTCCGGCAGGGTGCGACCTGCCAGGAGGCGGCCGAGGCCATCGGGGTGGCACTGCTGATGAACGGCGGACCGGCGTCGGTCTACGGCCCGCGCGCGTTCGCCGCCTTCAGGNGTTTCCGCGCCGAGCGGCACGAGGCGGGGGACGGTACGGCGCCGCTCGGGCACGTAACCCCGGCCTCGCCGGGACACGCTCCATCAACCGCCCAGGTTCAGCCCCCCGGCAACACCGACGTCTGAACCGGCGACAGAGGACCCGCCGCGCCGGCGGCCCAACGGACGGTGGTGCCCGCAGACCGTCGTCAAGACCGGCTGAGGACACGCCGGCGCGGGTGCCACCGCCCTCCGGCGGACGGGCCCGGACGNCCCGGCTACAGGCAAGGAAAATCTCATGGTTAAAAATATCCCTGAAGATTTCCTCGCCCCCCGTTTCGGGCCATCGAAATTCGTTGCCCTACGGACGAGTTGTTTACCTGTCCTTTACAGTTCCACCCACCCCGGCCGGCGGCATCCTGTTACGATTTTCCCGTGACCGCAGGCGAACGGGGAAGAAGGCTCCGATGACGTTTGTCGTCCTGTCGCCCTGCATTGATGTCAAGGACACCGCCTGCGTGGAGGAGTGCCCGGTCGACTGCATCTACGAGGGCAGCCGCAAGCTGTACATCAACCCGGACGAGTGCATCGACTGCGGAGCCTGCGCGTCGGTCTGTCCGGTCGACGCGATCAAGAGTACCCGGATCGTGCCGGCGAGCGAGGCCGAGTTCATCGCGGACGAGGCCCGGTTCTTCACCGACATCCTGCCTGGTCGGGATGCTCCGATCGGTAATCCGGGCGGCGCCGGCAAGATCGGCCCGATCGGGGCGGACACCGCTTTCGTCGCGTCCTACAGACGCTGACGAGACAAGCCGCCGGCGAAGGCTGACGCGGCCACGGCGTCAGCGAGACCGCCGGCCCACGGCCGGTGCTCAGGACCCACCCCGTCCGGGCACCGGCCCTCTACATTTCGGGGGCGAAACAGGGGCCGAGACCGAAGCAGAGTTGCGGGTTTCCCAACGGGTGATGTCGACCAGTCGTGCCGTCGACCAGATGACGCGCCGCGGAATGTCGATTGACGAGAAGGCGGCGTGACAAAAATCCCGGAAAACGGCATGCAGACGTCATCGCCAGGCGACCGGAGAACATGACGGAAACCACGTGGGGCCGGAACCGAAATCACTCCGGGCCGAGGCCGGGGCGGGCACCGTAACGGACCCCCTGAGGGGATCAGGCCAGCCCCGACAGGCCTGATCCCCCGCCCCCCGAGCATCCATCCGACGACCGTCCATCGGTCCGGTTCGCCTCAGCCGTAGGTCTCATCCCGGCCGTAGGTCACCCGGCTGCGACCTACCCGGCCACCGTCCAGGAGTCGGCGCCCTGGAGCAACGTCCGCAGATCGCCCAGGCCGCCGGGCCGGGCGGTCGCCAGCCGCTCCTGGAACAGCTGGTCGAACACGGGATGCGAGACCGACCGGTAGACGCCGATCGGCGGCTCCGGAAACTCCGCCTGCGCCAACTGGGCCAGGGCGTAGGCATAGGTCGAGTTCTCCACCGTCGGATCGTGCACCACGACGCGGGGGTCACCGCTGTGCCCGACCGCCAGCTCCCCGGTGGCCGGGTCGCGGATCACGGCGTACTGCTCGTCCACGCCGAAAACCACCGGCATACCGGGCGAGAGCCGGATCGGCCCCTGCTCNCCCTTCGCCCCGGCGGCGCCGGCATCGGCATCGGCATCGGACCGCTTCGGCTGACGGGGGATCGCGTTGAACGTGGGGCAGCCCTGCCGGATCTCCACCAGCGCCGCTCCCTGATGCGCCGCGGCGGCGGTGAGGGTGGCGGTGAGGTGGCGACGGTCCGAGTCGATCGTGCGGGCGACGAACGTCGCGCCGGCGCCGAGCGCGAGCGCAACCGGGTCGAACGGGTTGTCGAGCGACCCGTGGGGGCTCGACGGGCTGATCGTGCCGATCCTGGAGGTCGGCGAATGCTGACCCTTCGTCAAACCGTAGATCTGGTTGTTGAACAACATGATCTTGAGATTCACGTTGCGACGCAGCGCGTGAATAAGGTGGTTACCGCCGATCGACAGCGCGTCGCCGTCACCGGTTACGACCCACACCGCCAGGTCCGGCCGGTTGATCGAGACACCGGTCGCGAAGGACGGCGCCCGGCCGTGGATCGAGTGGATGCCGTAGGTGTCGAGGTAGTAGGGGAACCGCGAGGAGCACCCGATGCCGGACACGATCACGATGTTCTCGGGCGGGACGCCGAGGGCCGGCAGCAGACCCCGCATCGTCGAGAGGATGGCGTGGTCCCCGCAGCCGGGGCACCAGCGGACCTCGTTGCCGGTCATGTAGTCCTGCGCGGTCAGCGCCGGCCGTCCCGCCAAGTCACCCGACGGTTCTCCGGATCCACCATTCAGCGAGATCATCGTCCTGCCTCCCCGGCCGTGCCGAGCTTCGAACCAAGGTGTACGTTCAACCGGGCGCTCACGTCCCCGACCGGCTTCGAGGCCGCATCCGCCGACGGCTCCTCGTCGATGCCCTGGATGATCCGGCTGATGACGGAGGTAAGCTCGGCGACCCGGAACGGCATGCCGCGGGTCTGGTTGTAGCCGACGGTGTCGATCAGGCATTCCCGGCGCAGGAGTCCGGCGAGCTGCCCGAGGTTCATCTCGGGGACGAGCACGGTGTGGTACTCCGACAGCACCGAGGCCAGGTTCGCCGGCAGCGGGGCGAGATGGCGCAGGTGCGCCTGGGCGACCTTCATGCCGTCGCGCCGCACCTGGCGGCAGGCTTCACCGATCGGCCCCCACGTCGAGCCCCATCCGATCACCAGCACATCGGCGCCGGATCCGGGGGGCCCGCTGGGATCATCGACCTCCAGGAGCGGCACGTCGATGTTATCGATCTTGGACTGTCGGGTGCGGACCAGCAGGTCATGGTTGTCGGGGTCGTAGGAGACCGCACCGGTCAAGTCGGCCTTCTCCAGACCGCCGATGCGGTGCGTGAGCCCCGGGGTACCCGGGATCGCCAGCGGGCGGGCCAACGTGATCGGGTCCCGCACGTACGGCAGGAAGATCGGGTTACCGGCCTCGTCCNCCCCGTTCGGGCCGGTGGCGAGATCGATCCCGATGGTGGGCAGCNCCGCCGTCTCGGGCACCCGCCACGGCTCGCTGCCGTTGGCGACGTAGGCGTCGGACAGCAGGATGACCGGGGTGCGGTAGGCCAGCGCGATCCGGGCTGCCTCCAGCGCGGCGTCGAAGCCGTCCGCGGGCGAACGCGCCGCGATCACCGGCAGCGGCGCCTCGCCGTGCCGGCCGTACAGGGCCTGGAGCAGGTCGGACTGCTCGGTCTTGGTCGGCAGACCGGTCGACGGCCCGCCGCGCTGCACGTTGACGACAACGAGCGGCAGCTCCATGATCACCGCAAGGCCGAGAGCCTCGGTCTTCAGGGCCATCCCGGGACCGGAGGTGACGGTCACGCCGAGCATCCCGGCGAAGGACGCGCCGATCGCGGAACCGATGGCGGCGATCTCGTCCTCGGNCTGGAAGGAGCGCACGTCGAAGGAGGCGAGCGCGCTCAGCTCGTGCAGAATGTCGGAGGCGGGAGTGATCGGGTAGGCGCCGAGGAACAGCGGCATCCCGGCCTGCTGCGCGGCGGCGACCAGGCCGTAGGCGATCGCCTTGTTGCCCTTCATGTGCCGGTAGGTGCCGGCGGGCAGCTTGGCCGGCTTCACCTCGTAGGAGAGCGCGAAGGCCTCGGTGGTGTCGCCGTAGATCCACCCGGCCCGCAGCGCGGCGATGTTCGCGGCCTGCACGTCCGGCTTCGCGGCGAACCGCTTCTGCAGGTAGGCGATCGTGTCCTCGATGGGCTGACTGAACATCCAGGACACCAGGCCGAGCGCGAACATGTTCTTCGTCCGGGCGGCGTCCTTGCGCTTCAGGTTGAACTCGGCGACGGCCGTGGCGGCGAGACCGGTGAGGTTGATCGCGTGCACGTGGTAGGCGTCCAGCGACCCGTTGGTCAGGGGATCGGCCTCGTAACCGGCCTTTTCCAGGCCCATCACCGTGAACGCGTCGGTGTCCACGATCAGGACCCCGCCGGGACGCAGCTCGGCGATGTTCGCCCTGAGCGCCGCGGGGTTCATGGCGACCAGAACGTCGGGCCGGTCGCCCGGGGTCCTGATGTCGTGGTCAGCGATGTGGAGTTGGTAGCTCGACACCCCGGCCACGGTTCCGGCTGGCGCCCGGATCTCCGCCGGGTAGTTCGGCAACGTTGCCACGTCGTTGCCGCCCGCGGCGGCCTGGGCGCCGAACCGGTCACCGGTGAGCTGCATCCCGTCGCCGGAGTCACCGGCAAAACGGATCACCACGTGTTCCAGTTGCGTGACCCCCGGATCTGGTCGTTCGGACAACTGTTCGGTTGGCATGGCGAAACCTCATCTCAACTTCTCAGCTACGCACGCCCGCGCCGGGCGAGCGGAACCGCGCGTGGCAACGCTGACAGCACGGAAGCGGGGTCAGGGAAGCGTGGGGGGAACGGGTCAGGGATAGGCGGATCGGGGGGCGGGCACCTCGGGCATGCGCAGGGCCCGCGAGAACACCCGGTCGGTGGGGATCTCCTGCGCCCGGNACTCGGNGGTGGGGCCGTCGAAAAGATCGTTCGACCGGTTCTGCTCCAGGGCACGCACGCGCAGCACCGCGCGAGCCACCGCGGCGGCGGCGGCGTGGATCTGGTCGACGCTGGTGAACCGGCCCACGCTGAACCGCAGGCTCTCCATGGCCGCCGTGGTCGACCGTCCCATCGCGGTGAGCACATGGGACGGCTCGGCGCCGCCCCCGTGACAGGCGGAGCCCGCGGACACCGCCACGTCCGGCAGACAGGCCTGGACGGCGTCGGCGTCGGCACCGACGAACCGCAGGTTGATGGTGTTCGGCAGCCGGCATTCGCGGCTCCCGCCGCGCTCACTCGGCCCGTTGAGCTCGACGGCATCGACGCCGAGCCACTCGACGAGCAGATCGTGCAGCAGCTCGGTCTGGGCCCGCTGCCGCGGGGCCTCGTCGTCCATCACCGCGGCGGCGATCCGCGCCGCGGCGCCGAAGCCGACCACCCCGGCGGTGTTGACCGTGCCGGCGCGCAGGCCCCGTTCCTGCCCACCGCCGTGGATCAGCGGTGCCAGCTGCGACCGGGCGTGTCGGCCGGCGATCAGCGCGCCGGTGCCCTTGGGCCCGTAGAGCTTGTGCGCGGACGCGAGGGCGAGGTCGATGCCGGCGTCCGCGACCGAGACCGGCATCCGGCCCAGTGTCTGGGTGATGTCGGCGAGGTAGAACGCCCCCGCCCCGTGGGCGAGCTCGGCGATGGGCCGCGGGTCGTTCAGCGTCCCGGTCTCGTTGTTCGCCGTCATCACCGCCACCAGGGCGACCTTCGAGACGGAGGCCCCGAGAACCCCCCCGTTCCCCGCGACGGCGGAACCGTCCCATACCGGTTGCAGCAGCGCGCGCAGATGATTGAGGTCGATCGTGCCGTCGGGATGAACCCGGATGGTCTGCACGATCGCCCCGTGCACCCGCGCCGCGGCCTCCGCCGCGGCGAGGACCGCCCGATGCTCGGTCGCTCCGACGAGTACGCGGCGGCAGGACGGCGGGGCGGTGGCCAGGACCCCGGCGATCGCCAGGTTGGCCGCCTCGGTCGCCCCGCTGGTGAAGATGACGTCACGCGGCTGGGCGCCGGCGAGGTTCGCCACGTCCCGCCGGGCTCCTTCGACGAGCCGGGCGACGGCCTGCCCCGCCGGGTGCGAGCTGGCCGGATTCGCGAAGTGGTCCCGCAGCAGCGGCAGCATCGCCCGGACAACCTCCGGGTCGACCGGGGTCGTCGCGTTGTGGTCAAGATAGATCACGGTGCGCCTCCAGAGCCGCAGTCCACGCAGGCGGGATCGCGCCGCGTCCGCGGCGTACGCAGGTCCGTGTCCCACAGGTCGAGGTGGATCAGCCGGCCGACCGCCGGCTCGGCGAATCCACCGGCGATCTTCAGCGCCTCGGTCGCCGCCAGGCAGCCCACCGTTCCGGCGACCGCGCCGAGCACCGGGAAACCGAGGGGCTCCCAGGACGGGTCCCCCTCCGGGAACACACACCGCAGGCAGGGCGAACCCGACCGGACCACCAGCAGATACGCCTCGGTGGCGTTCATCGCGGCGACGACCAGGGGGATCTGCGTCGCCAGGCACAGCCGGTTGAGCAGATACCGCTCGGGGAAGTTGTGCCGAGCGTCGACCACCACGTCCGCCTCGGCGATCAGACGGGGCAGGCTGGGATCGGTCAGATCCCGGTCCAGGGCGACGATCTCGACGTCCGGGTGGTGTGCGCGCAGGGTGTCGGCCGCGCACTCCACCCGGGCGTCGCCCACCCGGTCGGGCCGCATCAGGGTCTGCCGGTTGAGGTCCGGCTCCTCCAGAACGCCCGGATGGACCAGGATCAGCCGGCCGATGCCGGCGGCGGCCAGGTAGGTCGCCGCCGCTCCGCCGACCCCGCCCACCCCCGCCACCAGGACGGTCGCGCCGCTGAGCCGCNGCTGAGCGGACACTCCGAAGCCCGGAATACCCAACTGCCGCTCGTACCGTCGATTCGGGTCGAAGACGGACGGCGCCTGCCGACGGGATGGGTACGGTGCCGGCGGCCCGGCACAGATGGACCCCAGCAGACGCGGGTGGGAACGGAATCGGGCGGTGACCATCGGGCGCTCCCCGGGTTAGGCCGAACAGGTGATCAAGTAGTGCGTTGTCAGGACACCAGCGCGACCCGGCCGATCTCGGGCAGGGCCTCCTTCAACCGGCTCTCAATGACGCCGGTCAGGGTCGCGGTGGCGCTGGAGCACCCGCCGCAGGCTCCGGTAAGGCGCAGGTGCACCTCCGCCGTCCCGGGCTCGCCGTTGCCGGCGAGAGTCGCGACGACCTCGGCGTCCCCNCCGTCTCCCCGCAGGAAGGGCCGGATCTCCTCCATGATCTCCTCGACCTGCTCG
This sequence comes from Frankia sp. CeD, assembly GCF_000732115.1. Taxonomy (NCBI): domain Bacteria; kingdom Bacillati; phylum Actinomycetota; class Actinomycetes; order Frankiales; family Frankiaceae; genus Frankia; species Frankia sp. CeD. The sequence continues at coordinate 32,262 of NZ_JPGU01000003.1, read as the reverse complement.
CGCAGGCGGGCGTCCGCGGCGGTGCGCTCGGTGGAGTCCGAGGCACCGAAGGACGTCCCGCAGCCGCAGGAGCTGGTCGCGTTCGGGTTCTGGAAGGTGAACCCGGAGGAGGTCAGCGTCTCGGTGTAGTCCACGCGCAGCCCGCGCAGCAGGTGAACCATCGACGAGTGGACGACGACGTCAAAGCCGTCCTGGCCGATGACGACGTCCTCGGCCTCGGCACCGGGGACGAGCGCCAGGTTGTAGGTGAAGCCGGCGCAGCCACCGGGGTCGACGCCGATCCGCAGGCTGAACCCGCCCGTGCCGGGGGTCGAGGCGAGCAGGTGACGGACCTGCTTCACGGCCCGGTCGGTCAGTTCGACGGTGGGGGTGGTGGCGCTCATCGGACGGCAACCTCCGCTTCGGCACGATGTGCGACAAGGCGGGAGCCGACCTCGGCCACCGCCTTCTCGATCAGGTCGTAGAGCTCCACCGGTTCGATCCCGGCATTCTCGAGCGCCTCGCGCGGCCCGAGGCCGATCTTGCTGCACAACACCGCCGCGCAGTCGGACAGCATCGCGACCGTCTTGTCGAGCTTGGAGGCGTCCTCGTCGCAGTCCGACGGGCCGTTGCAGTAGCGGTCCACGTCGCGGGTCTGCACGAGCCGGGCCCAGCCCGGACCCCCCTCGTAGATCCAGAACTCGGTCGCGTGACCGAAGTGCTGGTTCACCACGCCGCTGCCCTTGGTCGCTACAGCGACGAGCACGACGTTCTCCGGGCGGGCGTTCCCCGGGCGGGCCCCGGCCGGGGTGCCCTCATCGGGGGATGCGCCCGGGCCAGAGGGAATGACCGCGCCGGTCGAGATGTTCAGCGCTCCCCGGGTGGCAGCCACCTCGGAGCGCCACCGTTCGATCTCGCTATGCGTCTGCCGGCGGCCNTCGAGGTCGTATTCGATCTCACGGCCACGGAACGCCTCGGGAGTGAACTCCTCACCCCGGTCCTCACCGAGCAGGCCGACGGCGTCGGCGCGGCACTGCCGGCAGTGCCGCATCATGTTCATCTCGGCGCCGTCGTCCTGCTCGCAGCGGTCCTGCAGCGCCTTGAGCTCCTGTGGGGTGGGGCCGCGCTGCCCGGTCAGGCCGAAGTGGGTGCCGTGCTCGGGCGCCGACACCAGCGGCATCACGTTGTGCAGGAAGGCGCCGAGCTCCTTGACCTTCCGGGAGACCTCGACGAGGTGGTCATCGTTGATCCCGGGGATCATCACCGAGTTGACCTTGCAGAGAATCTTCCGCTCGGTGAGCATCGCCAGGCCCTCGAGCTGACGCTCGGAGAGGATCCGGGACGCCTCCCGGCCGGTGTACCGCTTACCGCGGAAGGCGATCCACGGGTAGATCCGCTCCCCGACCTCGGGGTCGATCATGTTGATCGTGATGGTGACGTGGTCGACGTTCAGTTCGGCGATGCGGTCGACGTGGTCCGGCAGGGTCAGCCCGTTGGTAGACAGGCAGAGCTTGATGTCCGGGCAGTCCCGGGCCACCAGTTCCATCGTCCGGAAGGTCGGCTTCGGGTTCGCCAGCGGGTCGCCGGGGCCGGCGATCCCCAGCACGCTCATCTGCTTGATCTCGCTGGCCACCAGCTTGACCTTGGCGAGGGCGTCCTCGGGGGACAGCAGGGTGCTGGTGACGCCGGGACGGCTCTCGTTGGCGCAGTCGAACTTGCGGTTGCAGTAGTTGCACTGGATGTTGCAACCTGGGGCGACCGCCACGTGCATCCGGGCGTAGTACTGGTGGGCCTCGGCGCTGTAACAGGGATGATTGGCGATCTTCTCCGCGATCTCCGGGTCCCGCACCGGAGCGCTGGTGCCACAGCTGGACTTGCTCGCGCAGCCGGCGGCGGTGTCGGGCGCCGGCCCGGTGGCCTGCCGGGGCATCTCGCCTGCCGGGTCGGTGGGCAGCATCGGCAGGCTGACGGGGGTTGCCTTCACGACCGCCCTTCCTTCCCCCCGGCGGTCGCCGTGCCGGTGGCCGGAGCGGTCGCCGAGGAGGTCGCGGTGGTCGTCGCGGCGGGTGCGGCGGTACCGGCGGCGACAGCCGCGGCCTGCTGCCACTGCTCGGGGGAGACGAGCTCACGTTCCAGCGCGCCGACGATGCGGCCGTGGTCGAAAGCCACCGCGTACACGATGTGTTCCTGCAGGTAGAGGCCGACGTTGATGACCTGGCCACGGGTGCCGGCCTCGACGAGAACCTCACCGACGGCGATCGCCGGGTCCGGATACGTGCCGTCGTTACGCAATGCCTTGACGGCGACCACGATGTCGCCGACGTCGTAGGTGCTGTTCATCGGGTTCCACCCAGGTAGTCGGCGGACGCGGCGGCGTGGTGCGGCCAGGCGGACTGGGACGGCTCCACCGGGTCGGACGGCGCCGACGGCTGGGGCACCGTCGGGGTCAGCCGCTCGACGGTGATCGACGACGCGGGCACGAACGACGACTGCGGAGCGCGGTCCTGCAGCACCTTGAACAGGCGGTGGTCCAGGGCGGAGGCGGTGGTGAAGGCCTCATAGGAGCGGATGAGCGCGTCGCGATACTCCCGCAGCAGCTCCACCGGGTTCCCGGCCTCGGTCCGAGTGTCGTGCAGCTCGACCAGCTGGTTGGCGAAGTACCGGAGGATGTGCAGCCGGTTGACGGCCAGGACTCGCGGGTCGTAGTCGACGTCCAGCAGGATGAAGTACTCCTCGGCGGTGGAACAGCGGCGGAAGTCCGCCAGCTGGCCGGCGGCCATGCTCACGCTCATCGCGATGTCTCCTTCTTGAGCAGGCCCTCGAGGAGGGCGATCTCCGCATAGGCGTCGTAGGTGCGGCGGGCGGCGTCGAGCAGGCCCTCCCNGCCGATCGGGNGGNCCTCGGCGAGGNCGTGCAGGTCGAGCTTGAGCTGGGAGGCCCGGCTGCGAAGCTTGCGCAGCCGCAGCTCGGTGTCGGCCGGGGCGCCCCCTGCCGGGGTGTCGGCGGCTTGGGCGTCGGCGGCCGGGGTGTCGGCGGCTTGGGCGTCAGGAGTCATCGCGGGCCACCTCGTTCCATCGTTCGATCTGCTTGGTCGCGCCGGTCACCAGCGACTCGCCCCGGGCGGAGAGCTCGTCCATGGAGCCGAAGCCGAACCGCTGCACGTCCCGCAGCGCGTCGGAGAGGACGACGAGCCGCCCGGCACAAATGATCACGCGCCCGAACCCCTCGTGGCTGAGGTCGAGCACGGTGGTGGTGAACGCCCCGGTCGCCTTCTCGGTGGCCGCCGCGACCGCCTGGTAAAAGGAGCGCACCCGGCCCTCTACGGCGGCGTCGATGTCGCAGTTCACCGCGATCTCGCGGCGCTGCTCCCGCGTGACGATGAACGGGCGGAGCAGGTCCTCGTCGGAGAACCGTTCCAGTTGGCCGTAGGTGTCCCCGGCGCGCAGCTGGTCGACCAGGTCGCCGAGGAAACCGGTCTTCGCGGTCATGCCGCGTCCCCCTTGGGCTTCAGAGCCGTAGCACCGCCGCGGGTCCAGGTCGCCGCCGGCTGCGGCTCGTGGGACCGCAGCACCTTGCGCAGCCAGGGCGGAGGATTGCCGGCCAGCGTCGAGGTGTAGCGGCGGAGCAGCTCGGGGATGGCGGTGCCCTTGACCACCTTCACCGGGTGAACCCGGGCCTTCACCACCTTCGCCGCGGCCGTCCCGCCGATATCACTGATGTTGAGAATCGCGCAGTCCGAGACCGCGGCGAGCCTGGATTCGATCTTGTCCTGTTCGTCCGTCGGCGCCGCGTCGAGCGCGCGGGTCTCCAGGAACCTGGCCCCCTCGGGGCCGACCTCGTACACGTCGAACCGTTGGCACCACCCGAAATGCTGATCCACAGCGGTGCCGTCGCTGGTCGCGAAGGCGATCTTCAACACGGAGACTCCTGGAACAGGTTGTCGAGTTGATCGGATTCACCCGCGGAGCCGGGTTGGGTGGGGATCTCGGTCCGGTGGGCGGGCTGTCCATCCGCGCCAGACACGGAGAACCTCCGCCCGGAACGGCGGTGCACGTGCTCGTGATCGAGCAGACGATTCGCGGCGTCGATGAGCAGGCGCAGGCTTCCGGCGTACCCGGCGGTACCGGCCAGCGCCGCGCCGAGCCGATCGAAGATCGGGAAGCCGACGGGCAGGTGCGCGGCGCCAATCCGGTCGGCGACCTCGCGGGCGTGGCTGGAACCGAGGACGAGGTGCGCACCACCCGCCCGAGCCCGTTCGGCGAGGTCGGTCAGATCACCGACGACGACCTCGTCCCAGGGCGCGTCCGCGAGGACCGGCGCGGCGGTCGGGGACACCGCCGCCACGACCTCGGCCCCGACGTCGTGCAGCAGGGAACCGACGGCGACCAGGGTCTCCGGCTCCATTGCCAGCGCGACCCGGGCGCCACCGAGGACGAAGTGCGTGTCGAGCAGACCGTCGGCGAGCCGGGCCCGGGCCTGCCGGACCCGGGCCGGCGCGGACGCTCCGGTGAGTTCGATCAGCTCGGTGACCAAGGTGTCCATCTCCGTCAGCCCGCTGAGATGACGGTGGCGGAGGATCCGGGCGCCGGTCCGGGCTGCGAGCAGGTCACCGGCCGCCGCCGCGGTCGCACCCGCGACGAGCACGGCCCGCGACCGACCGAGCGCCCGCAGCCGCGCGAGCCCGGTGCCGCCGGTCGTCGTGGGCTGCCAGGCGGGGGCCAGGTGCCCGTCCACCGATCCGGACAGGTCGGGGACGAGTACCGGGTCGAGCCCAAACGCGCGAATCAACTCACCGAGCTCGTCGAGGTCGGCCGCCGTCAGGGACGGGCCGACCAGGACGGCGAGCTGGCGCGGGTCCAGAGCACCACCGTCCGCCGCCGCCACCCGTCGGGCGGCGGACCCCAGGGACCTGGCGGACCTGGTGGACCTGGCAGCCTCGGCGGACCCCAGGGACCTGGCGGACCTGGTGGACCTGGCAGCCTCGGCGGACCCGGCGGACCCGGGGGTAGTGAGATGCGTTACGGGAGCGCTGGCCGCGATGAAGGCGGTGCGCCCGGTAAAATACCTCGCTTCGGAAGGCTCCGTTTCGGAATGCTCTGCCGGCACCACCGCTCGGACCAGCGCCTCCAACGCGGCCGACCAGCCGTCGGACAGCCCCCCGATGAAGTCCGGGGTGGAGACCCCGACGATCAGCGGGGCCCTGCCGGGGGCGGAGCCGTTCGCGCCCGCCTCCGGCCCGCTCGAGTCGGTCTCGTTCCAGGCCGAGAGGTACTTGCGCAGCTGGCCGCCGACGTCCTCGCCGCTGACCTCGGTGACCCCCGTGGTGAGCAGGCCGATGATCTCCGGCCGCTGCTTCTTCCGGATGGCATCGAGCGTCTCCACCATCGCCTCACCACTGCCGAGGACCGCGGTCACCTCGGTGATCGCGGTGGTCTGCAGCGGGATCGGCTCGTTGAAATGCCGGGTGAGCAGGGCCTTGGCGAATGACGCGCACCCCTGCGCACCATGCATGATCGGCAGCGAGCCGGCGAGGCCCAGGAAGACCAGCGCACCCCCGAGCGGCTGGCTGTGCTTGAGCGGGTCGATCGTCGCCTGCCGCTCTCCGGTCACGATCTCGGCCATCAGCGGGCTCCGACCAGGTCCCAGGGAGCGGGCCGGCTGACCTGCTCCCAGACCGGGCTCGCGATCGCCAGGTCGAGGCGCCGGGCGAGCTCGACCATCCCGGTGTAGCCGGCGTAAGGGATGTGCCGCTCCTGGTTGATATCGAGGAACGGCAGCCGGCCCTTCAGCGCGGTGTACTGGTTGCGGCCGCCGGCGACGAGGATGTCCGCCCCGGTCTGTTCGGCGACCCGCAGCAGCTCGCGCGGACNGCCCTCTTTGATCATTTTTGCGTCGCCGAGCAGCTCGCGGATCTTGTCCACGTCGCCGTCGGAGCTCTTGGTAATGCCGCTGCCGACCACCTCGATGCCGAGGTCCTGCAGCGCGGACACGATCGACCAGCTCTTGACCCCGCCGGTGTATAGCACCGCCTTACGCCCGGCGAGCCTGCGCCGGTACGGCTCAAGTGCGACGGCGACGGCCGCCTCCTCGACAGCGATGAGCTCCTCCGTGCGGCGGGAGAGCTCGTCGTCCTCGAGCAGGCGGGCGAANCCNCGCAGGGNGTCGCCCNTCGCCCNGGNGCCGTAGAAGCTGCCCTCGAACCACGGGATCCCGTAGCGTTCCTGCAGGCCACGGGCGAGTCCGAGCAGCGCGCGCGAGCAGACCACCATCGTCGCCCTGGCCCGATGGGCCGCGGCGACGTCACGGTAGCGGGCATCACCGCTGATGCACGCCTGCACCCGAAGGCCCAGCCGGGACAGCAGCGGCAGGACGTCCCACAACTCCCCGGCGATGTTGTACTCACCGATCAGGTTGACGTCCCGGTCGGTGGTGAGCTCCGGCTCAACGGTGCCGATCACGTGGTCGAGCNGGGCCTGGCCGGCGAGCCGGTTGCCGAGGTTCTNGCTGCCGACGAACCCGGGCGAGTGGATCGGGATCACCGGCACCCCGGACTCGGCGGCGGCAGCCGCGCACACCGCGTCGAGATCGTCTCCGATCATCGCGGTGACGCAGGTCGAATAGACGAAGACCGCTGGCGGCGAGTGCCGCTCGACGACCTCCAGGATGGTGTCGAACAGGCGCTGTTCCCCCCCGAGCACCACGTCGTTCTCGGCCATGTCGGTGGTGAAGCCGTGCCGGTAGAGCACCGGCCCGGACGACAGGCTGCCTCGGCCGTCCCACGAGTTGCCCGCGCAGCCGATCGGGCCGTGGACCACATGAGCGCAGTCGGCGATCGGGACGAGGGTGATCATGGCTCCGTCGAAGGCGCAGCCTCCGGAAGTGCCCCCGGGCTTGGGTTTGGGACAACCCGCCTTGCGGGCCTTGGTGCTCTTGGCGTTGTTGTGGTTACAGGCCGGTTCGGTGAACAGCGCGACGCGTTCTGTGGCTGCCATGGGCCATCCTCGGAAGGACGCGGTTCTACGGGCACGGTTCTTGAAAGAGGTGAGACGGGGGCGAGGGGTCGATCGATCCGGGAGGTGATCGATCGACCCCACGGCGGGGNGGNCGGCCGGNCGCAGGGNGCGCGGNGGGTGCGGCCGGCCGACCACGTTCAGATCCGGCCGGGAGCCGGACCGGCCACAGCTGTGCCCGGTCGGACGCTCAGCGGACGACGTCGAAGCTGTGGTCGGGGCTGGTGCGGTCCAACTCGTCGAGCACCGTGTTGACGAGCTGGGTGAGCAGGTGCAGACCGCCGGTGTAGCCGACGATCGGGAAGCGGTGCAGGTGGTGCCGGTCGAAGATCGGGAAACCGACCCGGACCAGCGGCACGTTCGCCTCCCGGGAGATGTACTTCAGGTACGAGCTCCCAATGAGCAGGTCGACCGGCTCGGTGAAGACCAGCGACCGCAGGTGCCAGAGGTCCTTGCCCGGCCAGACGGTCGCCGCCTCGCCGAACTTGCTAGTCGAGAGGACCTTCTCCAGCCTGGGCGCGAAGGAGTTGTCGGCGTTCGTGCTCAGCAGGTGGACCGGGATCATCCCGAGTTCGAGGGCGAAGCCGGTCATCGCGATGACGAGGTCAGGGTCACCCGCGATGGCGACCCGCTTGCCGTGCAGATAGGCATGCGAGTCGGTGAGCGCGTCCACCAGGCGGCCACGCTCGGCGGTGAGCTCGGCCGGGATCTCGACCTCCGCCAGGCGGGCCACCTCAGTCAGGAAGCGGTCGGTGTTCTTCACCCCGATAGGGGTCTCGAGCACCACCGTCTCCTGCTTCCACCCGTCCCGGACGAACTCCGTCGTCTTGCGGGTGGTGGTCTCCTGAAGCATCACGGTAGCGCGGCTGAACCGAGCCGTGGCGGCCTCGGCGAGCGGGGTACCACCTGGGTAGAGCTCGTACTCACCCGTCGCCGGCGAGTCCAGGGAGCTGCTGTGGTCGCCCAGGATCAGGGGGTCGACACCCATCAGCTCGAGGATGCGGCGGTACTCGCGGNGGTTGCCGACGTAGGTCTCGAAGCCGGGCACGATGTTCAGCCGGGGCTTCCCGGGGGACTCGACCTTGTCGGCGTCCGCTGTCCTGCTCAGGAGCTCCAGGATGCCCTTGAGCATGCTGTCGTAGCCGGTGAGGTGCGAGCCCACGAAGCTCGGCGTGTGCGCGTACGGCACCGGGTAGTCGGCGGAGATCGCGCCCTTGTCCCGCGCCGCGCCGATGTAGGCGAACAGGTCCTCCCCGATCACCTCGGCCATGCAGGTGGTGCTGACCGCGACCATCTTGGGCTTGTACAGGGTGGTCGCGTTCTCGAGCGCCTCGACCAGGTTGTTCAGCCCGCCGAAGACGGCGGCGTCTTCGGTCATCGACGAGGATGCCGCCGGGACGGGCTCCTTGAAGTGCCGGGCGAAGTGGCTGCGGAAGTAGGCGACGCAGCCCTGCGAGCCGTGCACCAGGGGCATGGTGCCCTCGAAGCCGAGGCCCGCCAGGACCGCGCCGAGCGGCTGGCACGCCTTGGCCGGGTTGACGGTCAGCGCCTCCCGGGCGAAGTTCTTCTCCCGGTACTCCCAGCCGCGGGTCCACTCCAGGACCCGGGCGACCTCGGCGGCGTCGCTGCCGTTCTCGAACTCGCGCTTGCCCTCGAACTGCTTCTGGTAGACCTCGTCCTTGAACAGCTCGCTGTGGTCGAGGACCCGCAGCGGGACGGAACTGTTTGTTTCCGGAGTCGTCGTCACCGGACATCCNCCCTTCTACCGTGGCTGATGACTGCCGGCTACCGCCGGCGGGGGCCGGACCGGCCGGTCAGAACACCTCTCCGGCCTTCGACCAGGGGGTCTCCATGAGGTCCCAGGTCGGGCTGTTGATCGCGATGTCCATGTCACGGGCGAAGACCGCGAAGCCGTCCACGCCGTGGTATGGCCCGGAGTAGTCCCAGGAGTGCATCTGGCGGAAGGGGACGCCCATCTTGTGGAAGACGTACTTCTCCTTGACGCCCGNGCCCATCAGGTCCGGCTTGAGCCGCTTGGCGAACTCCTCCAGCTCGAAGGCCGTCGGGTCGTCGTAGAGGACCACGCCCTCCGCGAGAGCGGGGTAAGTACGGGTGTAGTCGTCCTTGTGCGCGAACTCGTAGCCGGTGCCGACGACCTCCATGCCGAGGTCCTCGTAGGCACCGATGGTGTGCCGGGGCCGCAGTCCGCCGACCGCGAGCATGACCCGCTTGCCTTCCAGGCGCGGCCGGAAGGCGTTCGTGATCTCGTCGAACCGGACCTGGTAGCGGGCGATCGCAGCCTCGGTCTTCTGCTTGATCTCGTCGTCGAAGAAAGCCGCGATCTTCCGCATCGAATCGACGATCTTGGTAGGACCGAAGAAGTTGAACTCGGTCCACGGAGTGCCGTAGCGCTCCTCCATGGTCGTGCAGATGTAGTTCATCGACCGGTAGCAGTGGATCAAGTTCAGCTTCGACAGGTGCGTCGAGGCCATCTCGTTGATCGTGCCGTCACCGGACCACTGGGCGATGACCCGCAGGCCCATCTCCTCCAGGATCTTCCGGGAGGCCCAGGCGTCGCCGCCGATGTTGTAGTCGCCGATGAGCGCGACGTCATACGGCGTCTGCTTGAAGGTGTTCCCGCCGGTACCCAGCACGTGGTCGCGGACCGCGTCGTTGGCGATGTGGTGGCCGAGGGACTGGCTGACCCCGCGGAACCCCTCGCAGCGCACCGGGACGACCGGCAGCTCGAGCTTCTTCGAGGCCTTGCGGGAAACCGCCTCGATGTCATCGCCGATCAGACCGATCGGGCACTCGGACTGGACCGAGATCCCCTTGGCCAGCGGGAACAGCTCGACGATCTCGTCGCAGACCGTCTCCAGCTTCGGGTCACCGCCGAAGACGATGTCCTTCTCCTGGAAGTCGGTCGTGAACTGCATCGCGGCGAAGTTATTCACGCCCCAGGGGCCGCGGGCGTAGTTGCGCCGGGTGGCCCAGGAGTACTGGCCACAGCCGACCGGGCCGTGGCTGATGTTGACGATGTCCTTGACCGGGCCCCACACCACACCCTTGGAACCGGCGTAGGCGCAGCCGCGGATCGTCATGACCCCCGGGCGGGATTTGATGTTGGACTTGACCTCGCACTCCTTCGACCCATCGGGGTCATTGGCCTTGAGGTGCTTGGCCCGGAACTTGGCCGTCTTCGCAGGGTAGTTAGACAGCACCTCGGCGATCATCGCCTCGGTCTCGGCCTTGATAGGTGCCGGCGTCGTCGTCATGGTCGGGACCTCATCCTCGACGGAGTCGGAGCAGGTGACAGGGTCAGGCGACAGCGGCGGCCTTGCCGATGATGCTCTCGTCCTCCTGCTCCATGATCCCGAACTCGATGAGGAGCTCCTCGAGCTCGTCCATGGTGATCGGCGTCGGGATGGTCTTCATGTCGTTGTCGACGATCTTCTTGGCGAGCTGCCGGTACTGGTCGGCCTGCTCGTTCTTCGGGTCGTACTCGATGACCGTCATCCGGCGCAGCTCGGCGTGCTGCACGACGTTGTTGCGCGGGATGAAGTGGATCATCTGGGTGTTGAGCCGGCGGGCGAGCTCAATGATCAGCTCGTCCTCGCGGTCGGTGTTGCGGCTGTTGCAGATGAGCCCGCCGAGCCGGACACCACCGGAGTGCGCGTACTTGAGGATGCCTCGGGCGATGTTGTTCGCCGCGTACATCGCCATCATCTCGCCGGAGGTGACGATGTAGATCTCCTGCGCCTTGCCCTGGCGGATCGGCATCGCGAACCCGCCGCAGACGACGTCACCGAGGACGTCGTAGGTGACGAAGTCGAGGTCCTCGTAGGCGCCGGCCTCCTCCAGGTAGCTGATGGAAGTGATGACACCGCGGCCGGCACAGCCCACACCGGGCTCCGGGCCACCGGACTCGACGCACTTGATGCCCCACTGGCCCTCTACCAGGACCTCGTCGAGCTCCAGGTCCTCGACCGAGCCCTTCTCGGCAGCCAGCTGGATGACGGAGGTCTGGGCCTTGGAATGCAGGATGAGCCGGGTCGAGTCGGCCTTGGGGTCGCAGCCGACGATCATGACCTTCTTGCCCATCTCGGCCATCGCCGCCATGGTGTTCTGCTGGGTGGTGGACTTGCCGATACCACCCTTGCCATAGAATGCGATCTGGCGCATGCGGTGTTCCTCCTCGGAACGGTTGCCCAGCGCAGGGGGCACCGGTGCCACGACCACGCCGATCGGGCAGGTCGGGCCGCGAGAGCCCCTGGGCTGGAGTCGTGCCGCCGGCCGGGTTTGGCCGGGACATCGGCACAACCGTTAGTTGTTGATCTACCCCGTTGCGTCTGTCAGCCGGGTCCGGGTCCTGCCGGACCCGGCCTAGGACGGCGGGGCCTCCACTCGGGGGGCCGGCACTTCGGCCCGCCCGAGAAGCTCCTGGAAGTCACGGCCGTGCAGGCCGCGCTTCGTCTGGGTCGCCGTGGTCCGGACCCGCTCAAGCAGCGGCTCGATCTCGCTGTCGTCGGCGGTGATGCCGTACTGGGCCAGCGCGTAACGCACCGAGGCCCGGCCACTATGCTTCCCGAACGCGAGCCGCCGTTGCCCGCCGACTTCGGCGGGGTCGAACGGCTCGTAGGTCGACGGGTGTCGCAGCACGCCGTGGACGTGGATCCCCGACTCGTGCGCGAACACCGACTCACCGACCACCGCCTTGCCTACCGGCAGCGGGCGGCAGGCGGCCCGGGCCACCATCCGCGCGAGCCTGCGGAACGAGGTGGTGTCCAAGTCCACCGGCACCTTCAACAGGTGCCGCAGGGCCATCGCCACCTCCTCGAGCGGGGCGTTGCCGGCCCGTTCCCCCAGACCCAGCACCGTGGTGCTAACCCAGGTGAATCCGGCCTGAACCGCGGCGAGGGTGTTTGCGGTCGCCAGACCGAAGTCGTCGTGGGCGTGGATCTCCCACTCCCCCGGGACCGCCTGGACCAGCCGGCCGAGCCGGGTGTAGGCGCTGACCGGGTCCAGCAGACCGACCGTGTCGGCCCAGCGGATCCGGGTGGCGCCCCACTCGCGCAGCTCGCCGGCCAGCTCGATGACGAAGTTGTCGTCCGCGCGGGAGGCGTCCTCCAGGCCGACGCTGAATCGCAGCCCGCGGTCGGCCGCGTCGAAGACGCAGTCGCGGATGCGGCGCCGCGCCCATCCCCGGTCCCGGCCCAGCTTGCTCTTCAGATGCAGGTCGGAGACGGGAATGGTGAGGTGCGCGGTGACAATTCCGCAGGACACCGCGGCATCGATGTCGCGGCGGTCGGCCCGGCACCACGCCACCACGCCGGCCTGGGGTTGCGTCGCGAGGATCTCCCGCAGGACATCCCGTTCGGCGGGTCCCATGGCAGGTATTCCGGCCTCGATCTGGTGTACGCCGATGGCGTCCAGAGCAGCGGCGATGGCAAGTTTCTCGGCTGCGGTGAATGCCACTCCAGGCGCCTGCTCGCCGTCGCGCAGGGTGGTGTCGCAAAACCTGACCGGCGCGGCCGGCTCGACCGTAGGCGCGGATGAGCTGGGAAAACGGGGACCGGGCACTGTCATCACCAGCCGTCGATCGAGAACAGAAGGCCATGGGATCGCCCCCGAACAGTGGTTCTTCGTTTGTCCGGTGGCGACACGAAGAACACTAGGAGCCGTTTATTTCAGCCCTGCAAGCCCCGGTAACTTCGGCGTTAACAGGTATTCCGTCGGGATGACTGGAAGCTTCTCCCGAAAGATACCTCGAAGGATATTCTCAAGGAAAAATCTTTAATTAAAATTTTCCTGGAAACTTTCCCCCGTGGCGCCGCCCACATAGCCCCGGGCGCGCCGCCGAAGTGGTCCGGAGCACACGGTACGCCAGGAAGATCGCCCGATTACGGGGATCCCCCAGCTCCGTCGGCGCGATGTAGATGACAGTAGCAAACGCCCCGTGCAGATGAGATGTTATCGGAACATTCGAACAAGAGTTTCAGCGAGGTACCTGCCATGTTACGTAGAGATGTCGGCGCTATCGATGCTGGTCACGGCGGATGAACAAGATGACTCACATTCATGTTGGCAGCTTCCCGACCGCCGCGCGATCCCGATCACCAGGATTAACTTTTCCGAAACCGACAAGGTCCGTCGTGAGTGGACCTCGCCCGAGGAGTCGGTTATCTTATGGATAACAGTTATTTTCCGCCGGGCGACGCCGGGCGACGCCGACCTGGCAGCACGCAGTGCTTTCCTATGGAGAGCGGAAGGAGCTGGGCGTGTCGGTTCGCGCATACGTGGAGTACTTGGGTTGCCAGTCGGGATGGTAGAGATGACGGACACGCAGATGGTCGGCGTGCCGTCCGACCCGCCGGGAACGTGGGAGGACCTGCGTGCGACCGTAGTAGGCAACAACGGTGTCTTCCGGATCAACATGGGGACACTGCGGGAGATCGGCGGCTATGGCCGATTGGGTACCAACGTGCGGCAGATCCTGAGCCGGAACCTCGCCGGCATCGGTCTCGGGCACCTGCCCACGGAACTACCGTCCTACCAGGACAAAGAGGTTCTGCTCTTCCAGTTCGGCACACCGGCGGCAGAGATCGTCGAGGCGGTCCGGGAGGGCGCCTCCGACGGAGCTGAATCCGCGCTGGTCAGGCTGAACTCCTCGCAGGACATCGCGAAGGTGCGCGACGCCTCACTCAAGGCTGTCGAGCTCCTCTCGATTCTGAACGACCGCTGCCGGGACTGCATGCGCCCGCTGCATTAAGCGACCGGTGGCCGTCACCTCCGTCGCCGGCCTGACGGTCGGCGACGGAGGTGTCTGGTCGTGGCTGCCGGAGGCGGTGGACCGCCAGGTCAACCGGGGGAAATCCNGCAGCTTCGTGTTCGTCACGCCTATGTTTGATCATGGCCGCGAACCACGGCGTGGGAACGACGGCGACAAAGCGTCATCGTGGCGACGGCGCTGTCCCGCTCCGCCCACGCCATCGCCCAGTGGAAGTGGCCATATCGTGGCTGACCGTCATGGTTGGCGGCACGGACCGGGACGGCGGGCGGCGTTTTCCAACGCCACCCGCCGTCTTCGGCATTGAACTCGCCGTTGAGCTTGGCGTTGAACGCCATGAGACAATGCACCGTCGATCGAATCCCGCATCGCCGGGACGGCCCCCGCATTCGCGGAGCGCACTTGCATTTGCCGGAACGCACCTGCGCTGTCGGCCTGCCCCCGTATTTACCCGGCGCCCCGCATTGTTGTTGAGCACTCGCATTCGCCGGACGCCGCTGCACTCGCATTCGCCGGACGCCGCTGCACTTGCATTGAGCGCCCGGAACAGACGTGGATGCCTTCGGTGGCCGCCCGGTCCGGCGTCCCGTATCCGTGGCGTCAGGGGTGGAGTCAGGCCGCGGTGCCGGTTGTTCCGGCCGGCCCCGTCGACGGAGGCAGGCGGGCGGGATTCGACGCCGGCAATCCGGTGGTTCGACTGTTATCGATGACCACTACCGGGAACTGTACGGCCAGCAGCTCACCGGTATCGGCGTCGACTCACTGCCGGTGGACTGGCAGCGCGAGCAGCTTGAGTGGTTCGCCGCCGACGTCGCCCCCCGAACTGCGTCGCCCCCCGAACTGCGTCGGGCGTATCCGAGCACCCGCTGGGAGCCGCAGGATTCGGCCCAGACCGCGTCACAGGCTTCGACGTAGGCCGCGTCACGGGCCTCGTCACGGGCTTCGACGTAGGCCCCGTCACGGGCCCCGTCACGGGCTTCGACGTAGGCCCCGTCACGGGCCCCGTCACGGGCTTCGACGCAGGTCCCGTCACGGGCCCCGTCACGGGCTTCGACGCAGGTCCCGGTTGGCTGACCCCGATCAGCCGAGAGATGTCGGCCGCCGCGGATCGCCGGCCGAGAGCCGACGACTGCTGACGGGGGTCCGCGGCACCACCCACAGGAACGCTCCGAACCCCGGATCGATGGTCGCGCGACGCAACGCCGCCAACACCACGCGTACGTGAAAGGCTCCGCAGGAAACCGAGAAGCCTTTTTCCATACCGCAACCATGCCCCCAACCGACCAAGCGCCGCGACCGGCGCAGGCGTGCCGCTATAGCAAGTGATGAGTGAGCGCGCACTTGCGCTAACTCCAGCCGGCAGCCGAGCTAGCAGGCGGGCGCTAACTGTTGAAAGCGTATCAGCTAGCACGGCAATCACCGCTCGACCACTTCTCGTCCGGCTTATCGAAGGTCAGTCCGTCTCGTCGGACCGGTCCAGTGATACCACCGCCGCGCGACGAGCGGATCGGGCGACCGCGCCGCACCGATCACAATGCACAGCCAGCCGCACATCCAGACATCCGGCCGACCATGAACGCGGTGCCGAGGAGGAACGGTCCCCTCAACGTCGTTGACCGACGCCCGTTCCGGAGCACTCCAGCGGCGGTTCCAGCGCGAGGGNTGCGCACCCCTACGAGGNAGTCCGACACCGGAAGCGGGGGTACCCCTTCTGGCCCCCTCATCGGGAGGTAGGCCATGGCCCGGAACATTCTCGGCTTCCCTGAACACCGTTCCCCGCAGGCGTGTCGGGAATACGGATGACGGGGACAGCCGGGTACAGCGAAAACAGCCCTACGAGGCCCTCCGCAAGCCCCCTACGGGGTTAGTCCGGAGGTTGGCTCGGGGGTTAGTCTGGGGGTAGTCCGGCCTAGGCGCCGGTTCCACCGTCGGCAGCCGTTGCCATCGGCCGCCGGCCATCGGCCATCGTGATTCTCCGCGGCTCGGCTACCCGGTCGGCTACCCGGGGCAGCCGCTCGGACGGTCCGCCGAGAGTNGCCGTTGTTTAATGTTGTGCGCTTTCGTTGCTTCAGCACGATTGCCCGATGTCATACGACGATGATCTGTTGTTGCGGGGGTGGACGCCAGTCGGATGATCGGCGGGGCTGCCGCCGAGGGNGGCCGGGNTTTNTTTGGGTCGCAGACGTGGGTGGATCAGGCGCGGGNGACCTGGCGCCCATGCTGGCGGCGAGGTAGGTGTGTTGTCTGACATGGCAGTGGGTAACAGTAGAGCTTCTGGCGACATTTCCTGCCTATCCGTTGTGTCAAGGCAGTGTTCTGTCGGTGCGGGGCGCCTGCGTGCGGGAGGCCGGACTCTCGGGGTCGGTGGTCGACATCGACCTGTTCGGGGTAGGCGAACCGGTGGCACCGCACTGCCCGCTCCCCCCGACGCGGGCGGTGCGACCCGCACGGACCGATCAGGCGCGACCGCCTGTCGGACATCACTCGTCCGCAGGACCCTTCCGCACGACTGTTCCGCACGACTCTTCTGCAGGTGAGGCATGTACGCGGCACGGACGGACGGGTAGGAGTTGACTGACGGCACCTGGCGGCACCCGAGAGGACAAGGTGGACCGATGAGCCTGAGCATCCGCAACCGACTGACCGGAACCGTCACCGACATCACCGAAGGTGCGGTGATGAGCACCGTGACCGTCGATCTTTCCGGCGGGCAGACCGTCACCGCCGCGGTGACCCTTGATGCGATCAAGGATCTCGGCCTCTCGGTGGGGGCCACCGTCGAGATTCTGATCAAGTCCACCGAGGTGGCACTGGCCACGGGCGGCGTGGACGGTCTGAGCATCCGTAACCGGCTGCGCGGCACGGTATCCAGCCTGGAGACCGGCGGTGCCATGGCCGTCGTGCACATCGCCCTCGACGGNGGCGGCGTGCTCACCGCGGCGATCACCCTGGCCGCCGCGACCGACCTCGCTCTGGCCGCGGGTTCCTCGGTGACTGCCCTGGTCAAGTCGACGGAGGTGGCCCTCGCGACAGCCTGACGGGGCCGGCTGCGCGCTTAACCGCGGAGTCGAGCCGGGTCTTGGTCCCGGGGCACGTTCGAACAGGGGAGAGACGCTGTGCGGGCGACCTTCGTGGTGGGACGGATCGCTGGAGTCCGGATCGGGGTCCACTGGAGCGTGCTGCTCATCTTCGGCATCATCGCGTTCGGCCTCGCGCAGGGCCGCCTCCCACAGGCCTACCCGGGCCATGCCCTGGTGGTGTACTGGGTGGCGGCTCTTGCCGCCGCAGTGGTTTTCTTCGCCTCGCTGCTCGCCCACGAGGTGGCGCACGCCGTGGTGGCCCGGCGCAACGGGGTGGCCGTGGACGACATCGTGTTGTGGCTGCTGGGCGGGGTGGCCCGGCTGAAGTCGGAGGCGTCGAGCCCGGCAGCGGAGCTGCGGATCGCGGGTGTCGGCCCACTCGTCAGCCTCTTGCTGGGCGGGCTCCTCGTGCTGGGCGCCTGGCTGCTCGCCCTGGCGTCCGCGCCCGAACTCCTGGTCGAGGTGGTGGCCTGGCTGGCGGGCATCAACCTGCTGCTCGCCGTCTTCAACGCCTTTCCGGCCGCTCCGCTCGACGGTGGGCGGCTGCTGCGCGCCTTCCTGTGGTGGCGTACGGGAGATCGGCTGCGGGCGACCGCCGGGGCCACCGCGGCCGGACGCGTCCTCGGCTGGCTGCTCGTCGTTCTGGGACTCCTCGTGTTCATGAGAGGCGGCGGATTCGGCTGGCTCTGGCTGGCCCTGATCGGCTCGTTCCTCATCGCGGCCGCCACCGCCGAGGGACGGCAGGCGCAGTTGCGCGGTGTGCTCGCCGGCGTCCCGGTACATGACGCCATGACGACGAAACCGCTCACGGTGCCCGCGGCCCTGACCGTCGCGGACCTGCTGGCCGGCCCGCTGTACCGGTACCGGCACTCGGCGTTCCCGGTGACCGGCGAGAACGGAGTCCCGGTCGGGCTGGTGACCCTGGACGGCGCCAAGCAGGTGCCGCCGGAGAAGAGCGGCACGGTAACGGTAAGCGAGGTGATGGTGCCACTGTCGCGGNCCACCATCGCGGGTCCCGACGACCCGCTGGCGGATCTGCTGCCGCGCATGGAGCCCGGCGCCGAGCACCGCGTCCTGGTGATGGATCAAGGCAGACTCGTCGGGATCCTGTCCCTGTCGGACATCAGCCGCACGGTGACGTGGCTGATGAACGCCGCCCCCGGGCCGCGCGAAGTCCCGTGACCGAACCCCACCGCCAACGCGGGCCTTCGGCTACCGCGGTTGGCGGCGGTCAGCGGAGATCGTGGGGTTCCCTGGCGGCATCGTCAGGTTCCCTGGCGGCATAGATCGCTGTTTCGGCGCGGATGGCGGCGGCCACGTTTCGGGCCGCCGCCGCGACCTCGGGGTCAAGTCCGAGGCCTGCGGAGAAGGTATGGCCGCAGATTGCGTAGATGACGAGATGCCGGGGAAGCCAGCCGAGTGTTCGGCTGATCTCGATGGTGTCCGCGAGGCCGAGTGCGTGGGTCGATGGCCCGACGAGATCCGCCGGTAGTGTGCGCTCGTTGGCCGGTATGCGGTGCACAGTTCCGGGCGGGGCCGCGGAATGGGCGGCGTCGATGATCCAGACGGCGTCGGCCCCTTCCCAGGCGGCGAACAGCCCTGTCGGCTCGCCGGCGCCTTCGAGTACGTCGACGCCGGCTGGGAGCGTGCAGCGTAGCTGCCGCGCGACTGCCAGGCCGACGGCGTCGTCGTGTCGGTAGGGATTGCCGATCCCGATGACGGTCAGCCGTGTTCGATGTGGAGAGTCAGGAAGTGGGTCGCACATGAGATGCAGGGGTCGTAGTTGCGGATGGCCCGTTCGCAGCGCAGGGCGAGTTCGGGCTCCGGCAGGTTCATGAAGCGTTCCACCACACCGCGCAGGTCTTCTTCGATCGGACGTTGGTTCTGGGCGGTTGGTGGCACGATCTTTGCGTCGAGGATGGTGCCGTTGTGGTCGATCGTGTAGCGGTGGTAGAGCAGGCCGCGGGGTGCCTCCGTGACCCCGTATCCGGTTCCCGCCCGGGGCGGGGCCTCCAGCGCGGAGGGGTCGGGCTCGGTGTAGTCCGCGATGATCCGCAGCGCCTCGTCGGCGGCGTGGACCATCTCGATGCAGCGCACGATGATGCTGCGGTAGGGGTTGCGCTCCGGTGGGCGCAGGCCGATCTCGGCGGCGGTCTCGCGGGCGGCGGGCGCCAGCCGCTCCGCGCCCAGCGCGAAGCGAGCCAGCGGTCCGGTGAGGTAGGAGCCGCCCGCGGCCAGGGTCGAGTGCAGGGCGTTCGACCAGGGCACCTGTTCTTCGGTGNAGTGCCGGTCGTAGTCGGCCGGGGCGATGTCGAGGCCAGCGGTGGAGGCGATCCGGCCGCGCTCAACGGGGTATTCGCCAGGTTGGTGGAGCGCGACGAAGGTCTGGTGGAGTTCGTCTTCGGGGAAGTCCAGGGCGGCGGTGAATCGGGCCGTGTCCCGGGCGATGTCTCGCGCCTGTTCCAGTTGCCCGACAAGCTCGGTCAGGTCACGCCGGCGTGGTGCCCGGTACCAGCCGCCGACCCGCGCGTTGACGGGGTGGATCGCGCGGCCGCCGATGACCGTCATGAGCGTGTTGCCGGCCTTCTTCAGCGTGAGTCCCAGCTTGACCAGGGCGGGCTGGTCCTGGGCAAGATGCAGTGCGCTGTCGTAGCCGAGGAAGTCCGGTAGGTGCAGCAGGAAGACGTGTAGTGCGTGACTCTCGATCCATTCACCGCAGTAGATGAGCCGCCGTAGGGCGGCGGGTGGGCCGGTGACCGTGACGTCGCAGATTTGTTCGATGGCCGCCAGCGCGCTCATCTGGTAGGCGACCGGGCAGATGCCGCAGATCCGGGCGGTGATGTCGGGTGGCTCGGTGTAGGCCCGGCCGCGGAGGAACGCCTCAAAGAAGCGCGGCGGTTCGAAGATCTTCAGGTGGGCCTCGTCCACCCGCCCGTCGGTGATCTTGATTAGCAGCCTTCCTTCGCCCTCGACCCTGGTGAGTGGGGGAGGTGCGATGGTCCTAGTCGCGCGCATCGGTCTCACCGCTTCCCGAACCCTCGCCGGGGGCGTCGCGGAATGCCGGCGCGGCGGTGTTGAACGTCCGGAACACTCGGTCGACGTTGTCCTCGTTCATCCCGAGGACCCGTAGCTGGCGGATCAACGCGGGGGTGTTGGGGCTCTCCATCGGGCCGAAACAGCCGTAACAGCCGCGGTGATAGGCCGGGCAGATCGCACCGCATCCGGCATGCGTGACGGGGCCGAGGCACGGCGTGCCGTGCGCGACCATCACGCACACCGTCCCCCGCCGTTTGCATTCGGTGCAGACGGCGGACGAGGAGATGTTCGGGCGTCGGCGAGCNAGGAACGCGCTGATGACTTCGAGGAGCTGGCGAGGGTTGATCGGGCAGCCCTGGAGTTCGAAGTCCACCCGGACGTGCGTGGAGATCGGGGTGGAGGTCGCCAACGTCGAGACGTACGCCGGGGTGGCGTAGACGGCCGCGAGGAAGTCACCGACGTCGGCGAAGTTGCGGAGCGCCTGGATGCCGCCGGCGGTCGCGCAGGCGCCGATTGTGACCAGACGCCGGGACGCGGCCCGGACCTGGTGGATGCGTTCCACGTCCTGTTCGGTGGTGACCGAGCCCTCGACGAGGGAGAGGTCGTAGGGACCGTCGACGGTCGCGCTGGATGCCTCCAGGAAGTAGGAGACGTCGATCTCGCCGGCGAGCGAGAGCAGCTCATCTTCGCAGTCGAGCAGGGTGAGCTGGCAGCCGTCGCAGGAGGCGAACTTCCAGACGGCGAGCCGGGGCCTGGCTGGGCTGGTCGGCGTCGGCGTCGGCGTAGACATCGGCATCGGCATCACAGCTCCCGGACGGCGAGCAACGGTTCCAGGCGGTCGTAGCCGCAGACCGGTCCGTCCAGACAGAGCATCAGCGGGCCGAGCTGGCAGCGGCCGCAGTGACCGAGGCCGCAGTGCATGTTGCGTTCCATGGACAGGTGGATGCGGTCGGCGAGTACGCCGGCGTCGACCAGGGCCCGTGCGGTCAGCCGCATCATGATCTCGGGTCCGCAGGTGAACGCGACGGTTCTGGCCGGATCGAAACGCACGTGCGGGAGGAGGGTGGTGACGACGCCGACCCGGCCGTCCCATCCGGGCCGCGCACCGTCGACGGTCACCAGGGCTTGGAGGTCGGTGCGGTCCTGCCAACCGGCCAGCTCCCGGCGGTAGAGGATGTCCGCGGGTGTACGGGTGCCGACGAGCACGACCACGTTGCCGTAGTCGGCGCGCCGTCGCAGGATCTGCCGGACGACCGGCCGCAGCGGCGCCAGCCCGAGCCCGCCCGCGACCACGACGACGTCCAGCCCGGCTGCGGCGCCTACCGGCCAGCCTCGCCCGAACGGGCCACGCACCCCGAGGACGTCGCCCGGGCGGGACGCGCAGATCGCTTCCGTCACCGCGCCGACCGCTCGGACGGTGTGCACAAGCGGGCTGTCGGTACCAGCCGCCACGGAGTCGTCGCCCGCCACGGATTCGTCGCCCATCGCCGGGTCGCAGCCCGTCACGGACAGGGGGACCTCGCCGACGCCGAAAGCGTAGACCATGGTGAACTGGCCGGGTGCGGCGATGATCGGAACGTCGGAGAGCGGCGCGAGTTCCAGGGTCCACGTGTCACCCGTCTCCTGGTGGCGGCGGGTCACCCGGAACGGCCGAGGGGTCATCTCCCCGGCCGCGCCGTCAGCCCTGGCCCGGGTTTGCGTAGACATCGAGCAGCCGCAACCGGGTGGCCTGCAGGCGCTCGATGAGCACCTGCGCAAGGTGGGACAGCACGTCGTAGCCCAGCGCCGGGTCCTGGGAGAACTTCCCGCGTAGGCAGGCACCGTCGATGGCGGTGGCGCGGACCAGCGAGAGGGCACGGGCGTCGAAATGGAGCCGGTACGGCGGGAACAGCCAGGACCAGCCCACCACATTGCCGGCTCCGACGGTCTCGATGGGGACCAGACCCCGGGTCGGGACGAAGGTTTCGATCGCGACCGTGCCGTGCCGGATGACGTAGAGGGTGTCGGCCGGGTCGCCTTCCCGCAGGAGTACGTCGCCCGGGCGGAAGATGGCGTGCCGGGCACACCCGGCGAGGAGGGCGAGGTGGTCCGGGTGCATACCGGCGAAGACGCCGACCTCGCCGAGCGGTGCCTCAACCAACGTCATCGCCGGCCGCGGAGTTCGCTCGAATGGCGGTCAGTTCCTCGGTGACGTCGATGCCGACGGGACACCAGGTGATGCACCGTCCGCAGCCGACGCATCCGGACGTTCCGAACTGGTCGTGCCAGGTGCCGAACTTGTGGGTCAACCACTGGCGGTAGCGGGAGCGTCCGGAGGCACGGACGTTGCCGCCGTGGAGGTAGGAGTGGTCCAGCGAGAAGCAGGACTCCCAGCTGCGCCAGCGCTCCGCCTCACTTCCGGTGAGGTCGCTGACGTCCTCCACCGAGGTGCAGAAGCAGGTTGGGCACACCATCGTGCAGTTGCCGCAGCTCAGGCACCGCTGCGCCACCTCGTCCCACCGTGGATGTTCGAGGTTGTCCGCGAGCAGGTCACGCAGGTCGGCCGCGTCGACGGTGCGTCCCATCCGGTCGGCCGCCCCATCCACGGCCGCCTGGGCCGCGCTCCGGTCGGCGGCTTCGCCCGGGCGCCCCGCCAGCTCGCCCAGTATCTCGACNCCCCGGGGGGTGCCCGCCTCGACGAGCAGCCGGTGGTCACCGGCCAGGACTTCGCTGAGGACCAGGTCGTAGCCCTCCCGCACCGCCGGGCCCGTGTTCATCGACACGCAGAAGCAGGTCCCACCCGGCTCGTGGCAGTTCACCGCGACGATGAACACATCGCTGCGGCGAGCAGCGTAGTCGCGGTCGGCGTGGCGCCCCCCGAGCAGGATCCGGTCCTGGGTCGCGATGGCCTGCAGCTCACAGGAACGGACGCCGAGGAATGCCACCGCTGCCCGCGGTAGCGGTTCCTCCGCCACCTCGAAGCCGCCGTCCCCGAAGCCGCCGTCCCCGAAGCCGCCATCGCCGAAGCCGCCATCGCCGTCGCGGCGGGTCGTCAGCAGGCGCAGCCGGGGCGGCAGCAGGTTCTGCTTCCACGAATGCGGCCCCACCGCGTAACCGAACAGCGCCGCGTCGCGACGACGCTCGAGCCGGTAACGACCCGCCTCCTGGACATCGGTCCACCCCACCGGGAGCTGCGCCGCGCTACTGATCTTGTCGTACACGATCGCGCCATCCCGCACCGTCGGGCCGACGACCTGATACCCGCGTGCACGCAGCACGTCAACGAGCGTCCCGAGCACCGCCGGCTCGACGACGAGCTCGGCCACACCTGCGTCCGTCACCTCACCCTCCACTCCCCGGACAGCGGTAACCTTCTGTGGCGAGTTCCATACCCCTGGGTGCCGTCGGGGAACATGCGCTTCAGGTGGGGATCCCCGCCCTGGTAGCGATGGACGCCGCGGACGGCCCGACCGCGATCCGCGCCGCCGGCGGCGGGTTGTCGACCGAGGCTTGCGGGACCGGGTCTTGCGGGGATGTGCCCGTCGTCCTGGCGCCGCGGCGGCTGGAGCCGAAGACTGGACGGCATGAAGTCGTCGGCTGATCCCTGGGATAGGCCGGTACGGGTCGTAGGTGCCGCCGGTGGGGTGCTGTGGCGGCCCACGCGGGACGGGCGGCAGATCGCGGTCGTGCACCGGCCGCGGTACGACGACTGGTCCCTGCCCAAGGGCAAGCTGCGTCGGCGGGAACATCCGTTGCTCGGTGCGTTGCGGGAGGTCGAGGAGGAGACTGGTTACCGGGCCTGGCTCGGGCCCCCGCTCGGCGAGTACCGCTACCTGACGGACGGCGGCAGGACGGTGAAGACGGTCCGGTACTGGGCGATGCAGGCCCGTTCCGGCACGTTCGTCCCCACCCGGGAGGTGGACAGGCTTGCCTGGCTGGCGAAGGGGGATGCGGCGCGCCGGGTCAGCTACGACACCGACCGCCACGTCCTCGCCGAGTTTGGTCGGCTGCCGGCGGGTCGGCTGCCGGCGCCGACGGCCGCACTCGTCGTCATCCGCCACGCTCGGGCCGCCCACCATCGGCGCTGGGACGGGCCTGACCGGCTACGCCCGCTCGATGAGCGCGGCCGGGCCCAGGCGAACGCACTGGTGCCGCTGCTGACCAGCCTGGGGATTCGCCTGTTGATCAGCGCCGACCTGCCCTGCTGCACCGCCACGCTCGCCCCGTACGCGCGCGCGGCCGGGCTCGCCGTCGAACCGGAGCCGGCGCTGGCGGACACCGGCTATCCCGGATCGGAGGCGAGGGTGGTCGCTNCCTTGATGGGGCTCGCGGCGTCCGGGACTCCGACGGCGATCTGTAGCCAGCGCACCATCGTTGCCGACCNGATCCGACGGCTCCTGGACGGCTGGTGCTGGCCGGTCCCGGACCAGCTCGGGGTACGGGAGGGCGGCTTCTGGCTGCTGCACTGCCCTCCCGGCAGGCTGGTCGCAGCGGAACGTCACGATCCCGTAGCATGATTAGCCTGACGGTGCGTGTTTGTCACGCATGCAGGGTTGAACCCGTCGTCCTTTTCAGCCGGTGCCGCTGCGGGCCTCCTCGGGAGGGTGGCGGACCTCGGCGTCCGGTCCCGGGTAGACGAAGCTGACGTGCCCGGTGTCGGACCAGCGGACGGTGAACGGTGGGTCGCCGGCAGGCGAGCGCACCTCAAGGATCTCCCCAAGGCGGTCCGGTTGCGTGACGGTGGGACGGTGGACAACCAGGGTGTCGCCGGGATGGGCGCGCATCGCCCTACGCCGGGGCGGCAGTTCGAGCGCCAGCTCGACGGGCTCCTCGCCGGTGGTAGCCAGCGGTGGGGCCTCGCGGTGGGGGGCAAAGACCTCATCGGCGAGCGGGTGTACCAGCTCGGCCATCTCGTGCTCGGTGCGGATGAGCAGATCGTCGACGGACAGCAGGCCGACGAGCCGGCGGCCGTCGACGACCGGGAGCCGGCGGATCGCGTGGTCACGGAAGATTTCGTAGGCCCGTTCGAGGTCAACGCCGGACGGTACGGTGATGACCTCGGTGGTCATGAGGGCGTCGATCCGGCTGTCCGTCGGGATACCGCGGGCAACGCCGCGTAGCACGATGTCGCGGTCGGTGACGATCCCGACCAGGCGGTCGTTCTCCATGACGAGGAGCGCGCCCACGCCCTGCCGTTCCATCTGCGCCGCCGCGTCCCGAACCGTGGTGGACCGCTCCACGGTGACCGGCAGCCGGACGATCGTGCTACGAATGTCGGCCATGCTTNCCCCTCCAGGAAGGTGCTCGCCCCCGGGCAGTGACCCCTGGCCCCAGCCCCGCGCCGGCCGAGCAGCCCCGCCGCGGACGTCCGCGCCTGCGACCTGGGCAGACCCAACAGATCGGACCAGTTCCGCCGAGGGCGCTGGCGTTCCATGCTCGCCATCTGGTTGTTCCGTCCTGGCGGCAGGCAGCTGCCCGGCCCAGCCGGCGCCACACACGCCCGCCTGCCGGACGCCGCCGGCCCGTTGTAGACGGGTCCAGATGCCACCGGATGANCGTCGCCAGACGGTCGCCGAGTCGCGCGGGTAAGGTCACAATCTTCTCTTCTCCCTAGAAGAATGCAGATCATCACCCAGCGTGTCCATTCTGACCACTTTCAGTCTCTACCCACGCCTGGCTCGCCCGAACCACAGACCGGCCAGATCCAGGCCCACGACGGGCTAGCTCGCCCCGGCCGCTCCATCTCGGCAGGACGCCGATGATCGCCATCTATCCGCTCAGGTGCGCGCTGCCCCCGGTCGGATCACCCCCACGGGCGTGGGGAGGACCGAGGTGGTATCTGCCCGGCAGAGCGGGCAGGCACAGTAGTGACCAAAGCTTCACCGTATGCTTTCGCCTGGATCAGGGTTTCGACATGAAACTGCTCGCTACGCGGCACCGGGCATCCCTCCACCTGGCACCCGCCACCCCCGCACCGCCCGACGCCTCCCACCCGGGCCCGTCCCGCACGGGCCCGTCCCGCACGGCCGTGTCCGCAGCCGACCTCGGGCTGCTGCTGCTTCGGATGACCTTCGGTCTGCTGCTCGCCGGGCACGGCGCGCAGAAGCTCTTCGGCCTGTTCGGCGGCCACGGCCTCACCGCGACCGGCAAGGGATTCGCCCAGCTGGGTTACCATCCCGGCACCTTCTTCGCCGGGCTGGCCGGCGCGTCCGAGTTCCTCGGCGGCCTCGGCCTGGCGGTGGGCCTGCTGACTCCGTTGGCGGCCGCGGCCGTGATCGGCGTGATGATCAACGCAATGATCGTGACCGCACCGAACGGACTGTGGGAAACCGACGGCGGCATGGAGTACCCGCTGTGCGTCGCGGTGGTCGCGATCACGGTGGCTGCGGTCGGTGCCGGGCGGCTGGCGCTCGACCGCCTCTTCCGGCGGCGCGACGGCGGGCTGCCCGAGGCGGCCTTCGCCCTCGGCCTCGGCGGCATCAGCGCCGCCATCGTGCTGGCGGTCTAGAGCGAACTTACGTGATCGTTCTCTGCCGAAAGCGGCCGTGGCCAGGGTGTTCGAAGAGTTCGAGTCGGCACACTCGAACCAGCGTTCGAAAGTGGACTCACCTTTCCAAGAACAACCACTCTTCCCTAGGGCCTGCAGACCACCGTCGCCCGTAAACGTAGCCAAACGATGGCTCATTACCGTACTCTTACCTGTGACATAAGGTGAGGGAGTAGTAACGTGCTTTTGGATGGACCGGCAGCGCGCATCCCCGCCACCGCTGCGTCGACCGCCGGCACGTCGACCGCCCATCCGCCGACGACCGCCTCGTCGACGCGAGACGCCGACCCGCTGCCAGAACCGTCGGCCCTCGGTCAAGCTGTCCTGCTCGGGATGGAGATCGACGGAGTCCAGCGACAGATCCAGCACCTGACCGACGTGCTGAAGCAGTTACGCCGCCACCGCCAGCGCTGGGAAGCCGGTGGCCGGGCCGAGCAGAGTGTGGTCCGAGTGCTGGTCGGTATGGACGACGCAGGGTGGCACGTGCTGCCGGACCGACGGTGGCCAGGCACCCGCCGGGCCAACATCGACGTGATCGTGGTGGGGCCTGGCGGAGTCTTCGTGGTAGACGTGAAGAACTGGCGAGAGATCACCGTCGAACGCGGCCGGTTATGGCGTGGCGACGCCGACGCGGACGACGATGTCCGCAAACTTCTGGATCAGACCGTAGCGGTGGAGGAGGTGCTGGTAGAGGCAGGTCTGCCACCGACCGAGGTGGTTCCGCTGCTGGTTCTGGCCAGGCGGAAAAACGTCCGGGCACAACTCGACCGGGTGACGGTGCTCGGCGAGCAGGACCTAACCCGCGACTTGGCGCGTCGTGGCGCACGCCTGGCACCGGACCTCGTTGAACAACTACTGGACCGTCTGGCACGCGGTTGCCCGCCGATGCCCCGCGCCACCGCCGCCACCACCACCGCCGCCGCCGTCACCGCCGTCACGGTCGCCAAGGCGCCGACCTCACGGTCTGTCCGCCGTCCGGTCGCGCGCCGGGCAGGTCCCTCTTCGAACGGTACGGCCGCGACCGAAAGCCCAGCCGCTATCGAGCGGCCCACTCAGGCCTACTGTCCAGCTCCGGCCGGGCGTCCGACTTCTTCCGAGCCGCTGTCGCCGCCCGAGCAATCGGTTCCACCAGATCAGGATGCGCTGCTGAGCCGCGAGGAGCTGTGGCAAGAACTTCTCGACGCCGCCGCCCGAGAGCCGATCGAGACGTGGATGACCTGGCTGCACCCGACGCAGGCCCGCCTGGCCGGCCGGCAGTGGTCCGGTCCGGCCCGCGTCCGCGGCGCGGCCGGTACCGGCAAGACGGTCGTCGCGTTGCACCGCGCCAAGTATCTGGCCGCCCGCGGGGAACGGGTGTTGTTCACCTCGCTGGTGCGCACGCTGGGGCCGGTCTACCGCGCACTGCTGACCCGGATGGCCCCCGAGCACGTCGACCGGATCGAGTTCGCCACCGTCCACGCCGTCGCCACACGTTGTCTTCGCGANCACGGCTTGGCAGACCGGCACCAGCAGGAGGCCGCCGACACCTGTTTCTGGCGCGCCTGGGGGCAGGTCGGGCAGTTCTCGGTTCTGCCCGGGCTCGGCCTGGCTCCCGGGTACTGGAAGGACGAGATCGCGACAGTCGTCAAGGGCCGAGGCCTGACCGACTTCGAGCAGTACGCCAAGCTGGCACGCGTCGGGCGCAGCACTCCCTTGCAACCGACCCACCGGCGTGCGGTGTGGGAGCTGTACGAACGGTACGAGCAGCTCCGGACAGAGCGCGGCGTCCTCGATCGCGACGACGTGCTGCTCCTGGCTCGCGACCTGGTGCGCGAGAGTTCCGACACCCGGTACGACGCGGTGATCGTTGACGAGGTACAGGACCTGACGTGCGTCGGTCTGCAACTGCTGCATGCCTTCGTCGGCGACAAGCCGGACGGCCTGCTCGTGGTCGGCGATGGCCAGCAGTCCATCTATCCCGGCGGTTTCACCCTCGCCGAGGCCGGCGTCGCCGTCGTCGGACGCTCCACCGTGCTCGGGAGAAACTACCGTAATCGCGAGAAGATCCTGCGCTACGCTCAGGCGGTAGTCGCCGACGACAGCTTCGACGACCTCGACGGCGTCCAGGAACGCGGGCGGCGCGAGGTCGACGTCGACCGGCCGGGAGGCGAGATCCGCGAGGTCACGGTGTCGGGCACCGTGGCGCAGGATGCGGCGCTCTGCGAGCACCTCGTGGAGTTCCATGACAATCGGAACGTCCGTTACGGCGATATGGCGGTGCTCGTGCCGACGAACGCCGCGGCTGCACGGTGGCTGCGCGTCCTCACCGAGCGGGGCATTCCAGCGGTTTCCCTCAAGGAGTATGACGGAACCAGCTGTGAGGCGGTCAAGGTCGGGACGTACCACCGGGTCAAGAGTCTCGACTTCGCCCATGTCTGTATTCCCGACCGCAACCTCTTCCCGAAGCCGCGGCGGCCGTCCGAGTCGGCCGACGCGTTTCGCGAGCGTACCCAGTTGGAACGCCGACAGATGTACGTGGCCATCACGAGGGCACGAGACAGCGTGTGGGCCGGTATTCGCGAGGTACCCGACTCGAACCACTCGATCCCCGCCGAGATCGGGCACAGCTCCAGGTAGGAAATCTGGTTCGACTCCACCCAAAAGCGGACAGTGGTTAACTGGTTTGATACATTTAGGTAATATCCGTGCGCCACCGCCTCCGGAATGTGACGCTACGTACGCGAGGTACGCTTCCATCACTAGCTCTGGGGGGGGAGAGGTGTTGTGGCCCTCATGCCTGTGACTCGGATGGTTGAACGGCCCCATCCGGAACAGGGAATACGGAGATCAAGGAAGCGATCGTTCCTGTCTATTGAGACTTCCACGCACCCGTTTACTGGTCCGATCGGGTAGAAAAATTGGCCAGGAGCGCAGCCGGAAGTCGAGAAAATTCCGGCCGGAACGTGCGGTGTTCTCTCCGGGCCGGCGCACGCAGAGATGCCTCCTGCTAACTCCTGTTTGCCGATGGCCGGGTTTTTCTCGAAACCATACGAACCTACTCCAGCCAGGAGAGGTTTCCCGCGCAAGCCAGAATGGAGCAGACCATGGCGGAAATTGATCTCGGATTGGCCACGGACTGGGATGAGGGCGACACCCACGGCCGAATCAGGTTGAGGCAGAACCAGAAGTACCCGAACTCGCCCAAGAAGGATGTGCTCATCAGCTCACCGGTGAGCATCGAACTCTCGGTCAACACAAACTACTCCACCTCCCAGGAAGCCGACAAGATCTTCTTCACGACCCACCACGGCAACCAGAAAAAGATCATCGCAGTACTGGACTCCAACGGAGACCTCTACATCGCTGGCCGCGTGATCGAAGGGCAGTCGAACCTGTCCTACGAGTAGCCCGACAGCTCGGGGTGGGCCGGCACCGCCGCGCCCACCCCGGCACGGACGTCGCTGCCATGCTCGCCCCGCTGGGCCGGCGGCTGCTGGTCGTCGACCCGGCCGAGGTCGACGACGACCTGGTGCGCGACGTCACCGAGATCCTGACGTCGCTGTGCGCCCGGCTGCACGCAAGCCTGACACTGTCCGAACGCACGTTCACCTGCCAGTCCTGCGGGCTGGTAGGCGACCGCGACCTGAACGCCGCGGTCAACCTGTCCAACCTCGTCGCCGCCAGTACATCGGAGACGGTAAACGCCCGTGGAGCCGACCGTAAGACCCCGTCCGCGGGGCGGGCGGCTGGGAAACGGGAACCCGGCACGGCTCCGGCCGGTCAGACCGGGAGTGCCTCACCGCAAGGTGAGGCGGCATGAGCGCCGCTNTCGGGCGCTCTTATGCAACGGTTACTCCGATCCCCACGTCACTCCCCTATGTCCCCTCCCCTGTGTCCACGCCGCGATGTCCCGGTCCGACGCGATGCTGTGAGGGCGCGTGCTCGTCGAGTCGGCCGCGTTGTCCGGCCTCCACACACGGCCGAACACCTGGTAGGACTGCCCCCGGGCACCGAGGAGGCGGCCCCGCCAGCACCGGGACTGGCGGATAGGAGGCCCTTCCGCGTCTGACGCGGCCCCGCCGCCCATCGGCCAGCCAGGTGGCGGTGCTCATCCAGAAGCATAACCGGCAAGATCATTATGCTCCGTCCGTCTGTGGCTACATAACGAACAACCCAGCCCCCGCCAGGTCGGGCGAAGCCCGACACTCGGGGGTCCGGGGGTCGCCCCCCGGGCAGGCATAACGGCCGATGGCGCAGCCGATCAAAGATCGGCAAGCAGCCGAAGCCGGCGCGTGGAGACGAGGGGACTCGAACCCCTAACCCCTGCCTTGCAAACACTGAGCTTTCACGCTATATGGGCGTTTTGGGTGCCTTCAGGTGTCGTCTGGTGCGGGCTCTAGACCGTCTCGTGTCGGCTGGTGATGGCCTGTGCTGGCGGCTGTGCTGACGATCCGCTGACTCTGATCATGGCTCGTTCTCGGGCGACCTGCGACGCTCCGACACGCGGAATGGGGTCGGCGGTCGACGCGCCACGGGGTGCCGACCGGAGGGAGGCGGGGCCCCGTGTCGCGCGGCGAACCGACTGGGGCCCCGTTCGGCGTGGCGGGTGCGGCGCGGGGGGCGCCTGCGGGCCCGGAGGGCCCGCCTTGAACAAGTAAGGAAAGTTGGCACGATGCGCCCTGGATCACCTGGATCACCTGGAACGTCTCAGTTCACGGCGAGACGGTAGGAGAGCACGGATCGGTGCCCTGCCATGACGATGTCGGCCGTCTCGACCNGCGTATCACCCGCCCGGTAGGTGCGCTTCATCACAAGGGTGGAGACACCTGGCGGAAGTTGAAGCGTCGTCACTTCGTCGGCGGTTGGGGGGCGAGCCGTGATCTCTTCCTCAACGGAGTCGATCCGGTGGCCGATGAGGTCGAAGCGTGCCACGACGCCAATGGCCGCGCCTTCCTCGGGAAGCTCGATCGGCGTGCCTGCGGTGAGGGCGGCCGGTTCCCAGGATGTGGCGGTCTGGATCGGCGTCCCGTCATAGAGGTAGAGATATCGCGTCACGATCACGGGGTCGCTGGACTGGATGGCGAGCCGCTCGGCGGTCTGCTCGTCTGCGGTCTCACGAGTGGTCTTGTGGTTCCAGGACGCTCGTCCGCCGGACGCTGCGACGGAACGTGCGAACGGAGACGTCGACTCGTTAGATGCTTGCGGACGTCTCCGGTAGAAGTCGGTCGCAATGCGGCGGACCGACGGTCGGGTCTGAACGAAGGTCCCGTGCTGCCCACGGGTCTCTACCAGACCTTCACTTTGTAGCTGAGCAATCGCTCTCCGGATCGTCTCCTGGGCTGCATTGAACGTCCGGGATAGCTCGCGGTGCGGCGGGAGTCGGGNACCCGGGGGGNATTCGCCAGTGTCGATCTTGTCTCGCAGCGATGCCGCGATCCGGGCATACGGCGGGCGGCTCGGTGTGGACATGCCCTAGAGCATATCGAGTGCCACCGACCAAAAGATCTTGAGGTCATGCCCTAGGGCATGTGGACATGCCTTAAGGCATGCTGTACTCTGTAGTTACGCCACGGTGGGAGGCAACCCGTCGGGCGTCCGGGCCTTCCGGGCATGAGGAAGGCCCGGGTGGGAGGCAACCCACCACGGGCCGGCGCACCTTCAGAGTGCTCTTCAAGAGTACCGCGTCGGCCGTCCTGACTACCAACGCGGGAGGGCTCTGTGAAGCTTCGCGGAAGGCTTGGGCGCGAGACGACGTACGTCGTGGCGGATGGCGCGCGTGAGAAGTTGCAGCGGGCGGCTGGTTCCCGCAAGCCGGTGCCCATGGAGCGGACGGCGGACGGCGGCTGGTTCTCTCCGGACGACCCG
>NZ_JPGU01000002.1:231527-291968 GCF_000732115.1 Frankia sp. CeD | reverse complement strand
ATCACGGCCTGTTCCAACGCGGACAGCGTCCGGGTGCCCTTGCGGGTACCACGACGTTGACGCTCCGCCACGAGAAGACCCGCCAGACGGAAAACGGTGTGATCGCCGAACGGCAGCTCGGCGGTGTATGTGAAACTCATCGAGGCGTGGGGTTCCTTCGGAGTTGCTCTTTGGTCGGAACAACTTCCTACCGGAGCCCCGCGCCTTCATCGTCTCCACCCCCAGGGACGCTCACACCCAGCGACGCTCACGGAGCGTCACCAAACGTTGCAGGGAAAGGNTCATTGTTTCGGTGCGAGGTGCCCACCGCGACAGAGTCGCGTTTGGCTACTGAGAAAAAGGCGCCTGATCCCGCCCAGGGGGAAGACACCCCGGACATTCGTAGCGCCCCTGAAACCCGCGCGAACAGCGAGACCGTCGTGATTCTCTCGGCAAAGAACTTCAGGCTTCCACAGGTGCTCAGACATCTGGAGGCAGGAAGAATCGTGCTCGTCATCCCCGCACCCCGGTAACCCGCCTAGCGGCGCGCGGGAGGGCCGCAATCACCCTCCCGCGCGCCGCTTCACCGGCGGAAGCAAAACCCGTTACCAAGGTCGACGATCCCGTCCACTTCCGTCGTGCCAGCGAACCTCGTGCCAATCTTGATTCCCCACTGTCCGTCATGCTCGGAGAGCGCAAGACCCCACGAGGCCATGATTGCGCGGATCATGCCCCGCTTCTCGTCAGTGTCGCCGGCCGTCCACAGGTCGCTAACCGTCTGTCCAGTTTCCGTGTAGTCGTACATGTCAGGAACAGGTTCGAAATTCTTGAGAGCCTCCCGCAGTGCCTTTCGGGCGACCACCAGAGCATCGAGCTCGTCATCGTCTTCCGTAGCAGAAAGACGGCTTTGGATCTTGGCTAGTTCCGCTTGCATCTCGTCTCGTTCGTGCGAGTTTCCCGCCACACGCTGGAATGCGAGAATAGGCGTCGTATCGCTGGAAAGCATAGAGTCAATCGTATCGATGATGGGGCGAGCATCACAGCCTTTGAAAATACCGCACGGCTTGCGCCGCTTGGCGTCGCCCCTACAGCGAAGCTTAGGAGTACGCGGGTTACCGGACGGGGTGTAACCGATCTGGAGGCGAGTCTTCTCACCGCACGACGGGCACACAAGGAGGCCACTGATCCAATTGACGGCTTGCCCCACGGGGCGGCCACCCTTATTCCCTCTGGCGTCCGTCGTGTTCGCGGCAAGTACCTTGTTGGCACGCCACCACAGGGGCGAATCAACCACCGGGGCAACCTTGTGAACCCACGTTTCGGTCACACCTTCGTACGTGTACCTGCATTCCTCGACGCCGGTGTGATTTGCGGCGAATTGAATAAGCGTCCTGATCGATGTCGAATGCAGATCGTATGCCCGGCCAATGGAGAGCAGGGAATCGCCGTTGGCGACCCGCCCGTAAATATCTCTAACGGATTCCGGGTCTGCGCAGTACGCTTGCTTTGCGTAGCGTTCTCCTCTAGTCGCCCAGAACGACGGAAGCGGACCATGGTGCGCGCCGTTCGCGATAATCATGGAAACGCCACGGTAGGTGGTTGCCTTGACCGTCTTGGACTTCTCCGCATTCGCGTGCTGAGCAACGAGAGTGACGATACGACCGGCGAAGTCAGTCTTGCCGAACTGAGGTTCGGCAACTGAGACGATGTCGCCACCCGCGGACCGAATGCTGAGCAGGATCTCCGCTTGCGCATCCGAGTCGTCACGGCGGTCAAGCCGCGACGACTCGGTAACCATCAAAGTCGTGTAATCCCGACGCTGGATATCGGCGATTGCTTCTCGCAGGGCAGGTTCCTGCGCTCCGTGGCTGGCCGAGTACCCGTGAAGCGTGAACCACTTGACGATCGTGATTCCGCGTTGAGAGGCTTCCTCGGTAAGGATCTTGACCTGTGACGTCTCGTCCTGGCTACCTGTAGAAACCCGGACAAATCCGGCGCCTAGAGTGCCCACTGTGCCACCCCTCGCTGCCAGCGTTGATCACGACCTACGCCGTGTACACTACCCGGCAACCTATGGCCGAATTTGTAGAGCATTCATTTATGACCTAGGTATTCCAGCGAGTCGGGGGTGGCCTCGTGCCTCTCGTGTGTACTCGGGCCGTTGGAGATGGCTTCTGCTCGTATGGTCGACAGGGGGCTTGTTGATCATGTCGAGGAGGTGGCGGTGAGCGCTTCGCCAGGTGTGGCAGGGNCGGCTAGGCNGNNNNCCATGGAGCGAGCGGCGCGGCTGACGGCTGTCGTCACGCACGAGGGNGACTGGTATGTGGCGCGGGCTTTGGAGGTCGAGGTGACCAGCCAGGGAGCCAGCGTCGAGGAGTCGCTGGCGAATCTTCGCGAGGCGCTGGAGCTGTACTTCGAGGACCAGCCGTTCCCCGTGACCGCCGCGGACGGTCCCATCGTCGCTCCGCTGGACATCCGCCTGTCGGCGTGACACCCGCGCTGCCTCGGATCTCCGGGGCGAAGGTGGTGAAGGCTCTGGGGCGTGCCGGCTTCGAGGAGGTCGCTACTCGTGGCTCGCACTGCAAGCTGCGGCACAAGGAGAGCGCTCGGGTTGTGATCGTGCCGCTCCACCGGGAGCTGGCGACGGGCACTCTCGCCTCTGTTCTGCGCCAGGCGGGCATCGAGGCGGAGGAGCTTAGGATGTTGCTCACCTGAGCCCGACGGGATCCCGGGTGCAAGCTGGAGGGGTGACCCTCTCAAAGCGTGCGTCCTGGTTCTTGATCGCAGTCGGCGTCTGGACGTGGGCCATCTGGCCGTTGCAAGTCGGGTTGTGTACACGGTTGCTTGGCACCCAAGCGCCCCTGAGCCACGCATCCCGTACGGTGCCTGCGCACGGGATCGGCGCTCACCCCGCCTCACTACCCCGGTCCCCGTAGTAGCCTCCCATTCAAGATCCAATCCAGGAAGAGATTGATGGGCCATTTGACCCGTGTTTGCTCCTACGTACGCAGCAGCAAGACTAGACGGTTTTTGTCGAACCCTGCACTTCCGCCAGCAAAAGCCGAAGAGTCAGGCTGTGCTTTTCAGGTGGGAGTCGATCCAAGGCGCAATGCCAGTGAATTAAGAACCGCACCGAAAAGATCCACTTCAGTGGATTGATCTTGTTGGTGCGGTTGTCGTCGTGGAGCGGTCATATCGGTCGCGGTAGAATTCCGTGGTGACGAGTAAGAATGGGTGCGGCAGGCCGGCAGGAAGGTTGACGGATCATATTTCGCTCGGAGTGCTGACTGGCCTCGTTCACCATGATCTTGTGGACGATGTTCTGGTGGAGACGGGCCGGGTTGAGAAACGGTCCCGGAAACTGCCCGCACGGGTGATGGTGTACTTCACGCTGGCGATGTGGCTGTTCTTCGATGACGAACGAGGAGGTCATGGAGAAGGGCACACCCAGCGGGAATCGCGACCACGGCACGGATAGTCGCGCTGCGAGGTCGATCGGACAACCCGGCCCGGAGGGGCCGGCCGACGAAGAACCACGATCCGACGACCATGGCCTTCGACGTCCCGCGGCTCACGCCCGCAGGTGCTGGAGCGGCCCGGCGAAGGTCCGCATCACCTCGCTGAACGTCGTGTCGGGANGGTAGGCGGGCGGCTGGACCGATTCCCCGGCCCCGCTGCGGGCCGCTCCGAACCGCATGGTCCACAGCATCGTCTCGGCCACCGGGAGGGTGGCCACGACCGCGTCGTTCTCATCCTCCAGCTGGCCCGTCAGCCAGGAGACGCGGTCCGACTGCAGCGCGCAGACATAGATCACCTCGCCGGCCGCGTTGCCCGGGGCCGCACGCAGCCGCGCCGCCTGGTCCCCGGCGGCCAAGGCCTCGCCCAGCCGGTCGGCGACCAGCTGACGTTCCCACAGTTGCGCATCCTGGGCGATCCGGACGGCGACGCCACCGCACAGCCTCCGCTCGACGTGGATCTGCGCGTCGATCTCGGTGGCCTCACCGAAGTACCACGCGAGGACGTCGGGCAACGCGGCCCGCAGCTCCGCGGCGGACGGCTGGGCCATCGCCAGCCCCGGGCACTGCGGGGACCAGGCCGACCACGAAGGCCCGTCATGCCGCACGATCAACGAGACGGGCCTACCCACGATAGATCATCTCGCGCGACTCCTCCGCCGTCCCGCCGCTTTGATCAGTATCCGCGCTTCCCTCGCTGCCCGGGAGCACTTTGCGGTAAAGGCCGGACCGATTACGCGCAACACCGGCCTGTCCCGCACAACACCGACCTCTCCCGGCCGACGGTCTGGTCACGGGCGGCACTGACACGGAGGATGCGCAAGGGATCCGCAAGGCGGGCCAGGTCGGCGGGCCAGGTCGGCGGGCCAGACGGCGGGAGGGAGGGAGCGGTGGNGGGGGCCGACGACATCCGGGGGCGCCGGATCGGACCAGACGAAGGAATGCTGTTGCGAAGGCTGCGTCTTGCCGCGCTCACCGATGCTCCTTCGGCGTTCTGGCAGACCCTGGCCGAGGCGAGCGCGCTGCCCGCCGAGGAGTGGGACGCCCGCGCCCGCGCCGGGGCCTACTCGTCCGCCGATCTGGTGGCCATCGTCGCCGTGGCTGGCGAGGCCGCCGGGATGGTGCAGGGCTTCACCCCGGTGGGCCGTCCCTGGTTACGGGAACTCGGCGCCATGTGGGTCGCTCCCGAGGCGCGGGGCACCGGAGCCGCCGACACCCTCCTGGCCACCGCGATCGACTGGGCCCGCCAGGCGGGCGCGGAGGCGGTGAAGCTCTGGGTGGTCCCCGGGAACCGTCCGGCGCGGCGCCTCTACGCCCGCCACGGATTCCTCGTCCTGGGCGGGCCGAAACCCGTCACCGACGATCCGACCGTCAAGGTCTTCGTTCCGATGCTGCTGCCGCTGTATCCCGCCCGGCCCCCGCCGCCCGCTGACAGTCCCCGCTTCGGGTGACGTCACCGCGACCGGTATCACGGGTGCCCCGGTGGGTTGGGGAACAGCTCCGGCGGTTATCCTTGACAAGCCCCCGAAAAATCCTCTACGGAGGACCAACACGAGGAGGTGGCCGCTGTGAGTCCTGGCGGGTGCTCCAGTAAAGGCCGCTTCCTGCTCGTGGACGTCAGCCAGCACTGAATCCCGGGCCGATGAGCGCGCACCGTCGCGCCCGGCCCGCGTCCACGGAACCCGGGTAGACGACGCCCGGGGCACTGTTCGGAAGTCCGGCCTGTTCGGACGCACGGCCCTCCTGTCCGGTGCGGCCGTGCCGTCGGCGACGTCGTCTCCGCCTCGGAGACGACGGTCACCGCTCTCCCGGCCCGACCGGTTCATGCCGGTAGCACGGAGCCATCCTGTCCCGGCCGCGCTTCCCTGATCCGTCCGGGTCGGCAGTCGCGTGGGCCGCGAGCAGTGCACAAGCAGGTGCGGTCGATCGAAGTCGTATCGACCAGAGGTCGCCGTGGCGATGCCGCCCGCGGCCTGCTCGAGGAATGCGCGCTCGCAGCTGTCCGGCAGTGGCTGGGGCGCGCGGAGGGGGACCTTCCATGAGCATCTCAACATCGCGGACCGCGGGACGTCGTCGTGCCTGCACCGAGCGTCTCGACCTGCCCGCCTCCGGCCGGGTCACACTGATCCCCCGGGGCATGGACCGGGAATCGGTCAGTCGCTTCGCGGAGGCCATCGCCCGTTTCCTGGGAACCGGGCGCTACCTCGCCATTCAGACCTGTATCGTGATCGTCTGGATAGCCTTGAACATCGCGCTACCGCTGCTGCGGTGGGATCCCTACCCTTTCATCCTGCTGAACCTGGCCTTCTCGACCCAGGCCGCCTACGCGGCACCGTTGATCCTGCTCGCCCAGAACCGACAGGACGACCGTGACCGTGCCTCGCTGGCCGAGGATCGGGCGGTCGCTGTACGTATGCGGGAAGACACCGAGTTTCTCGCGCGTGAGATCGCCGCGCTCCGGCTTGCCCAGAGCGATGCGGCGACCCGGCAGTACATGCGCGGCGAGCTGGCCGGCCAACTCGAATCTCTTCGCGGCGACATCGAGAGTCTGGTGCGGGACGCGGTTCGCGTTCCGCCCCAGACGGCGTCGGATGAACGGGAGCCGACCGCCGCACGATCGCCGTCACGGCACGGCGGGCCGACGCCCNCCCCCGGTGGTGCCCCCCGGGAAACGAGCGNCCCCGAGACCGAGGNCCCNCCCGCCACGGGCAAGCCGAACATCGGGAACCCGGAACGCCCCCGGCGGCCCAAGCACCACAAGCGCAGGAACACCACGGGTGTGAGCACGACCGGCATCCCCCCTCACTCCACGGACGCCGGGTATGCCACCCGCACCGGGAACCGCGAAAACGGCGGTCCCGACAGGAAAACGACGCCGACCATCGCCACCGGTCCCACCCCGAAGACCACGCTCGACGACCCCACCCGGGAGGCCGGCGCGACGACGCACCTCAAGAACAGAGGAGTTACAACGCACGGGCACCATAGTCTCTCTGCCNATACGGGCTCCTCCTGGCATTCATTGGGAAAGCCGCAACCAGTGGATTCCTACCCAGGAAACGTCCACTCGCGACACGGGTCGTAACCACCCTTCTGCGGAACGGGTCAACCCAGTAGCGTTCGGCAGGTGCGTGTCCCCTGTCCGCCCCGGCATGACCCGCGTCGCCTCCGCGGAAGCCTCGGGCGGGCGCTGGTGGCCGTGGCGGTCCTCGGAGCAATCCTCACCCCGTTCCTGAAGATCGTTCCAGCGACCGCGGCCGTCCCCGCACCCACTCCCGGTCCCACGAGCGGCCTGGGTACCGCCGCGTCCCCCGCGGCCGGCCTCGGGCCGCCGGCTGCGGCCAGCGCCCCACCCGCGGTCCCGCCCACCGTCCCGCTCGCCGCACCGGCACCCACCGCCGCTTCCGACTCCGCTCCCCCGGCCGGTCTCACGGCCGCCGAGTGGCTTGTCGCGGACGCGGGAAGCGGCGCCATCCTCGCCGCCTACCGCCCACACGCCCAGGATCTCCCGGCCAGCACGATGAAAATCCTGACCGCGCTGACCGTGCTGCCCGGCCTGCCGCCGGACCGGGTCGTGACGGTCGACGAGAACGCCCCTCGGGTGGACGGCACGAAGGTCGGTCTCGTGCCGGGGGTCGGATACACCGTCCGTGACCTGGCGACCGCCATGCTGATCTCCAGCGGAAACGACGCGACCATGGCCCTGGTCCAGGCGAGCGGGGGAACTCCCGCCGTGCTGCAGCGGATGAACGCTCTAGCCAGGTCACTCGGCGCAACGGACACCGTCGCCGGTGACCCGACCGGACTGGACAGTCCCGGCCAGGTCACCAGTGTGCACGACCTAGCCGTGCTCGGTCGGGCGGCGTTGGACAACCCGACGGTGCGCGGCTACCTGACGATCCCGCGCGCCTCGCTCGCCGGCCGGGGGAGCACCCGCTTCGAGATCCAGAACCACAACGCCCTGCTGCGTTCCTACGAGGGGACTATCGGGGTGAAGAACGGCTACACCATCGCGGCCGGCGCGACGTTCGTCGGCGCGGCCACCCGCGGCGGCCACACCCTCATCGTCGCCCTGCTGCGGACGGCTCCCGCCTACGGCAAGGACGCGCGCGCGCTGCTCGACTGGGGCTTCGCGCACGCCGACACGGTCACCCCGGTCGGGTATCTCGCGAACCCCGGGGCGACGGCGGCGGCGTCGAGCGGGCCCGCGGGAGACCGGCCCTCCATCAGCCCGGCGGGTCCAGGGGNCGCGCCGACCGCCGGCACGGCAACATCCTCCTCTTCCTCCTCGCGGCACGGAGTCGCCCGCGCGGGCGATCCTGGCAGCGACATCGGCCCGATAACCTGGATCGCGATCGGCTGCACCGTCGTAGCATGCCTGCTCACCGCACTCACCCATCGGGCCGCCCGGGTACGCCGACGCCAGCGCCGGCGGCGGCACGCGGCGGCGGGCCTCCGGGACGTCGAGCGCCCGTCGGGTCGGCCGCCCGCACCGCGTTACGGACACGTGTCCGTAACGCTGAGGCCGGCTGCCGGACCTGATCAGTCCGATCTGCTGGATGTCCCCGAGGGTATGCGGCGGCGCAGAAATGCCCGTACCCGGGCGGGGAGGGGCACCGTGCCACGCGGGTTGCTCTCCGACGCCACCCGCACCGGTCCGGCCGAGGATGGCTTCGCCGACGACGGGTCGGATGAAGCAGGCGCGAGCGGCGTCGAGCCGTTCTGGGAGCCGGGCACCAGGCGGCGGGAGGCCTCCGGGTTCGGCGAGCCGCTCGACCGGTAGGACTCCGGC
The DNA here is from genome assembly GCF_000732115.1 of Frankia sp. CeD. Taxonomy (NCBI): domain Bacteria; kingdom Bacillati; phylum Actinomycetota; class Actinomycetes; order Frankiales; family Frankiaceae; genus Frankia; species Frankia sp. CeD. The sequence continues at coordinate 283,682 of NZ_JPGU01000002.1, read as the reverse complement.
CCCGTGGATCCCGCGCCTGCCGCGCCCGCGCTCCCCGCCGCCGCGCGGTCGGCCGCCTCGGAGACGGTATGCCGGGCTGCCGAACCGGAGGGGAAGACGTCGGAGTTGTAGGGCGCCGTCACGGTCCAGGCCGCGACGAACAGCGTCCATCGCATGACAATGTTGATCCAGATGAGCAACCCGACGATCACCGCGAACGTACCGTACACCGGATTGCTCATGGTTTGCCCGACTAGCCAGGTGCCGACGATCTTGAGGATCTCGACTCCGACGGCGCCGAGCACCGCACCCCGGACCGTCCGCACCCGGTCGGTCTGCTGCGGCAGCCGCCAGAACAGATAGAGGAAAACCGCGGTGTCGATCGCGAGGGCGACAAGCAGGGCCAGTAGGCCGGTCACCCAGGCCGCGGCGGTGCTGCCGGACAATCCGATCCAGCTCAGGAATGACCCGGTGGCCGAGGTCGAGAGGCTGGTCACGACGAGTGAGGCCAACAGAGTCAGCCCCAGTCCCGCGAGCACCGTGACATCCCGCAGCCGCCGGGTGATGATGTTGCCGACATCGATGTCCTGGTGCCATACGAGACGGATGGCGTCCCGCAGCGCGTCGATCCACGCGAGTCCGGCGAGCAGGAGGCCGGCAAGACCGATAATGCCCACACCGACCTTGGCGTTGCCAATCGAGGCGACGTCGAGCTTGTCCGCCAGGCCCGGAAGATAGTCGTTGATCTGCCGGGTCAGGCTCTCCTGCACATCGGGGTACGCGTCTACGACGAAGCCGGTGACCGCGAAGGCCAGCGCGATCAGCGGGAAGAATGACAGGAACGCGAAGTAGGTCGCCGACGCCGCGAGACGATCACCGCCATCGGCTGTGTAGCGGGAATATGCCCGGACGAGGTGATCGAGAAACGGACGTTTCCGGCGTACCGCCACAGCGGTACCGGAAACCGTCCCGACACCGGCCCGTACCGCCTGACGAGGTCCCGTCACATTCGTTACTGTCCCCCGACGACGTGCGCTCACTCCCGAGATCCGAGTGTGGCGCGTCGCCCCCCGCCGCCCACCGGTTCCGGCCCACGCTCAGGGCGACCGAACGGGAAGAAGCGTAGTTGCCGCCAGCGCAGGTCGGCGCCTCTTTCGTACAGCCCGAATCCGTTGACCTCGAACTGCGCCTGATATTCGGCGAGCGCATCAAAGGCGCGATCTAACGCGTCCTCGGCAAGATCGTGCGCGACGGTGACGTGCGGATGGTAGGCGAAGCTGAGCGGCCGGTCGAGAGGACCGGACCGTACCACCGCCGCCAGTTTCTCGCACCGGAGAATACCCATGGCGAGGGCGACGAACACGACCGGGGACAACGGCCGGAACGTGCCGGATCCCCGCAGGCGGATGGTGAACGGGGAGTTCGTCCGCGCCGTCTGCGCGAGGTGGCGCTCGATCATGGGCAGCTCCACGANCCCGACGGAGGTCGGACCCAGCAGGGTGACGTGNGGGACGATGNGGGCTGCGTTNGGGTCGCCGAGTCGCTCCCGCCAGTCCTGAAGCTCTGTGCGGTACGGCTCGGGGATGCCGATCGCCACCCCGATGTCCACCCGAGCCGCGGAACCGAGCGGATCGACCGATTCACCGGGATCAACGGCCGGGACAACCTGGACGGTATGACCGTTCACCCCCTCAGTCATGCGGGACCGGCTCCCCGACGAAAGCAGTGACGATCGCTACTCTGCGTATCCACATGCCTGCCTGCGCCGGGTGAAGAACCGGCCGTCGGGATCGGTCTCGCCGAGGAAGCATGCCGACATCATGGCCCATGAGCCACGGCCGTCCCGCGCGGACCATGGGAAGGGGATGCGGATTCCAGATCATGACCAAAAGCTGACAATACCCTCGGGAAAAACCGGCATCCGACCGGAAATGCTCACCGACGGCTGCGCCGCACCCGCCCTTTCTCGCACGTCACGCCAAGCGGTTTGCGGACCACGAGGGGGCCTGCGCCAGGATCGCGTCCGCCAGCGGTGGCCAGACTCGCTGGGCCCACTCGCCAAAATCACGATCACAAAGAGTCACACATGCGAGGCGGGCGACGGGATCCACCCACAGGAAGGTCCCGCTCTGCCCGAAGTGGCCGAAGGTCGACGGCGCGTTGGAGCTGCCCGTCCAGTGCGGGTGCTTGTCGCCGCGGATCTCGAAGCCGAGTCCCCAGTCGTTGGGGGTCTGCTGGCCGAAACCCGGCAGCACGCCGGCAAGTCCGGGAAAGGCGACCGAGATGGCCGTGGCGAACGTCGCGGAGGTGATCAGCGTCGGGGCGAGGAGCTCGGCAGCAAAGCGTCGCATGTCGGCAAGCGTCGCCGTCACGCCGGAGGCCGGGGATCCCGTCAGCCGGGCATCGTGCATCCCGAGGGGCTCGAAGACCGCCTGGGCGAGGTAGTCGGCGAAGGCGATGCTGGTCGCCTTCTCCAGCGCCTCCCCCAGTCGCTCGAACCCGGTGTTGGAGTAGATGCGACGGGTACCCGGGGGGGCCAATACGCGGGTCCCCGAGAACGCGAGCCCGGAGGTGTGGGCGAGCAGATGAGCCACGGTGGACCTGGGGGGTCCGGCGGGATCGTCGAGCCCGATCGCGCCCTCCTCCACGGCGATCAGGACCGCATAGGCGCTGAGCAGCTTCGACACCGAGGCCAGCCGGAAGAGATGATCGAGTGGTCCGGTCCGCGCCACCTCCCGGACCCGCGGGGTCACCGCTGCGCCCGGCCACCCGGACCCCGCACCCGGTCCGACCGCCTCGTCCTCCCGACCCATCACCACGACCGCGACGGTCTCGACCGGCCACGCCGCCACCTGTCCAAGAGCGTCCACGTTCCGCACTGTACGAGGTTTTCCCGCCGGTCCCGACGACCCAGGCACCCGGTTCCACCCCGCGGGCCCGGCAAGGCGGGGCATGCGTCCCCCCGGGGGGCAGCCGGCTGCGAGACTGGCGGGCGTGCAGACCCCCNCATCCCCNTCCGGCCCNCCCNCCCCGCGTGACGAGCACCTCGGAGAGAACCCCCCCACGGATACCCGAGGATCCGGCGTGGCCCCGGGGGACGGCGTGGCCCCGGGGGACGGCGTGGCCCCGGGGGACGGCGTGGCCCCGGGGGACGGCGTGGCCCCGGGAGACGGCGTGGCCCCGGGAGACGGCGTGGCCCCGGGGGACGGCGTGGCCCCGGGAGACGGCCCAGGTCCGCGGGAACGGGCGGAGAGACGTGACAACGCGGGAACCGCGGGACCACGATACGTGACGGCAGGGCCGGTCAAGGATGCTGACACGATCACCGTCGCCACCCCGATCGTGCGCGTGGACGAGGCTGCCGACCTGCTCTCCCGTACGATTGACGTCCTTGTCGTCGGGGGCGGCCCGGCCGGCAGCGCGGCGGCTCTGGGCGCCCTGCGGGAACGCCCGGGCGCACACGTCGTCATCGCCGACGCCGCCGAGTTCCCCCGGGACAAGACCTGCGGTGACGGCATCGCCCCACACGGCCTGGACGTCCTGCGTGATCTCGGCGTGACCGATGCGGTCGCCGGGTACCGGCCGGTGGACCGCATGCGCCTGCGCACCCCAGGGGGCGCCGAGGTGGCCACTCCCTCAGCCCGAGCCAACTACGTGGTACCCAGGGAGGTCTTCGACGCCCGTCTCGTGGCCGCCGCCCAGGCACGTGGAGCTCAGCTGATCCGGCGGCGCGTGCGGTCCCTGGAGTTTACCGACCGGCCGCGCTTGGACGGTCGGGGACGGGAGCCGGTCGTCGTGGTCAACGGCTCGCTCACGGCGCGGGTCGTCATCGGCGCGGACGGCGCAAACTCCGCGGTACGCCGCGGGCTCGGGCTGCCGGGTAACCCCCCCGGGGCAATGGCGATCGCCGTGCGGGCCTATACCGAGGTCGCCTTCGGCGACGGCCCCCCCGAACAGTTCATCCACATGACCGACGAGGGTTGGCCGGCCTACGCCTGGTCGTTCCCGATCGGCGACGGCCGTGCGAACATCGGCTACGGGATGCTGCGGTCCCGGCTGGCCGGCGGGACGGACGGAACGAGTGCCAAGACCGTCCTGCGTCGCACGCTCGCCCGCATGCTGCCCGAGACACCGGCGCACCCGGCCACGCTGCGGGCCCATCATCTGCCGCTGTCGACCCATCGCCCCCGGCAGCCGAACGGTCCCGTGCTGCTCGCCGGGGATGCGGCCTCCCTGATCAACCCCCTGACCGGGGAGGGCATCTACTACGCGGTGCTGTCGGGGTCGCTGGCCGGGCATGCCGCCGTCCGCGCGGCGCACCCGGCCGCCGCGGGCCGGGTCTACCGACGCGCTCTCGACGCGGAGCTGGGACGGCATCTGCGGCACACGGCTCTGCTCGCCGGTCTCGCCGGGCGGCGCCGCACCCTGATGGACGCGGCGGTCCGGGCCGCCCGCACCCGTACCGAGCTGTACGACATGCTCGTCGAGATCGGGCTGGGCCGCGGCACCATCCCGACGAGTTCCCTGACCCGTCTGGCGATGCGGCGCACCATGACCGGCCTGCGCTAACCCGTCACGGGCCGCGCCCGACCCATCCCGGCAAGACCCGCGACGGCCACGGGCCGAGTGCGGTGGACAAGCCGTCACGGGCCGACGTAGGGAACGGCGAATGTGAGGATTATCACAGATACTCCAAACAGGAGGAGAATACTCACATCGAAGGCCCGTCCTCGCACCGCCAGCAGGCCGATCCGCCGTGCCGGCAGCACCAGACGGGCCAAAGCGGCCATCACCAGGACCACGCCGACGACCACCATTCCTCGGCGCCATCTGTCCTGGAAGACCAGCATCAGCCCGACGGTGACCCCGGCGAGCACCAACGCGAAGGTGGCCTCCTGCCGTAGCCAGCCGCCGATCCCGCCCCCGTCGCCACGCCTGCCGGGCTCGGCAGGCCCGGGCCCGGCGGGTGCGCCGGGCGTGACGAGTGGCGGCGGGGNGGCAGCTGGGNCCGGTGTTCTCCGGGATCCGGAGATGGTCCCTGCCACGGGTGGCCCAGGCTCCGCACCGACCGCCGGCTTCCGGTGCTCCCCGAGGCCGACCAGCGGGGAGGACACCGAACGCCACGGGTCGTGCGATGGGATGCCGTCGCCCGCGACCCGCTCCGGTGGGGACGATCCGGGCTGACCCGGGGCGGCCGGCGGGGCCGGCGTCGGCGGAACGGGACGGTCGAACCGGCGCAACCCGCGATACTCGGCAGGAAGGCGCTCGTCACGATCCTCGCTCGGACGGAAGACGTCAACGCGGGCGGTGCCCGGCCACGACGGACGCCGCCGGTCCGCTTCCGCCCCAGCGCGGCGCGGCGGCAGCTCTGCCCGTTCCGCCCGGGGATCGGGCGCCTCATATCCGCCGGAATATCCGCCGGATCGGTGCCGCCCCCCCGGCCCGGGGCGGCCTGGATCATCCCCGGGTCGAGCCGGGCCGGAGCGGCGCACCGCGTCGGTCACCCTCGCCTCCGGCAGCGGTCGAGATCTCCTGCTGGACAGTGGTCCCGTACGGGACATGGTGGCGNCCCCGCCGTCATCGGCGACGACTTCCACCCAAGTGCAGGATGCATCGAACACCAATCCAACCAGGGCATCGGTCCTTACGGACACACGGTAGGCCGCCTGCGGCATCGGCGCCCACGGGCGCAGGGAGCACGGCGGGGCCACGCCGAGGCCACGCAGGGGTGGCCCGGGNGAACGGCCGGCCCGTCGGGCGGCGGATCCTCCACGACGGTGATCTGCCCGATGCCACGACCTGCCGAAGCGGGGATGACAGCCCTATATCACATGCCAGCGACAAAGGATACGATTACCCCATCCGAGCACATCACGCGCACAATATGCAGCACCCCCACCTATAGGCATCATGCAGGCTTAGGGCAGACTTCCGGCCGCAGTGCCCAAGTGGGATGGAGCGTGACGTGACAGACGAATCACCACACAGCAAGAAGCTGCAGGAACTGATGTTCCGGGCCTGGGAGACCTTCGGGGACGCCCGACACCTGGACAGCGACGACCGGGTGTTCGTCCAGGCGCTGGCGAGGCAGACGGCGGATCGGATCTCGGTGCTCTACGGCGCGAGCTGGCGCGACGCCCTGGACTGGGTAGCCCAGCGCTATGTGCCGAACGGCGACCAGCCCGGCGGTGTGCTCGCGGCGGCGGCCAGCCCAACGGCAACGACGTCCAACGGCAGCGCCAGCGGGCGCCGGGGCTCGGCGGCCGCGGAGGCGAACGCCGCCTCGTGAAGTGAGGGCACCGAACGGCGCACGGCGCCGTTGGGCGGCGCCACGGACGAACCACCAGAGCCACCAGAGCCGGTCGGAACATCGACCGAGGCCAGCCTGCCGGCGGGTCGGGACAGAACGTCCGGGGACAGACGACCGGGCACCGATCAGCAGTCGTCCGATCCGCCATGGCCATCCGGAGCGGACGGGTGGACGGGAGGCCGGCCCGGCGCGGCCAGATTATCGCTGTCCCAGGCCGATCATCGATCTGACAGCGATCATCTACCGGAGGTCGACCGGCATCCCGGACGCCTGCCCAGTGCCCCACCGGACACGCGCGCCGACGGGCCGGGGGCACCCGGCGTCGTGGCGAGCACCGGGACCGGGACCGGGATCATCGGCGACGCCGTGGAGCCGACTCCTTCGATCGAACTGGAGTATCGGCGTACGGACGGGCATCTGCGATGGGGCCGCCGATTCCGGTGAAGACATGCGCCGGTGAAGACATGCGTGCCGGGGCCGCCGACGACCTCCTCGACAAAGGCTTCGGCCGATGGCTGGCGGAACACACGCCGGTGCCACCGGCCTGGGTGGCCCGCTGTCAGTGCGCGAAGTGGCGGACACCGCTGAAGTAGAGCGTGACGCCGGCCTCCCGGGCAGCCGTGATGACGAGCTCGTCGCGCACCGACCCGCCCGGTTCGACCACGGCCCGCACCCCCGCCTCGGCGAGCACCTCGAAACCGTCGGGGAACGGGAAATAGGCGTCGCTCGCGGCGACAGCCCCCTTCGCCCGGTCCCCTGCCCGGGTCACCGCGAGCCGGGCAGCGTCCACCCGGTTCACCTGGCCCATCCCGACTCCGACGGTGGCACCGCCGGACGCGAGGAGGATGGCGTTCGACTTCACGGAGCGCACCGCCCGCCAGGCGAACCGCAACTCGGCCAGCAGGGCCTCGTCCGCAGGCGATCCCGCCTCCAGCGTCCATCCGGACGGCTCGTCGCCCGGCGCATCGACGGCGTCCCGCGACTGCAGGAGCAGGCCTCCGCTGATCTGGCGCAGTTCGATCCCGCGCTGGTGCGGCGGCGGTGGGCACTCCAGCAGCCGGATCGACGGCTTACGAGAGAGGATCTCCACCGCGGCGGGTTCGTAGGCCGGTGCGACGACGACCTCGGTGAAGATCTCCGCGATCTGTTCGGCGAGCTCGCCCGAGACCGGACGGTTGGTCGCGATCACCCCGCCGAAGGCGGAGACCGGGTCGCAGGCATGCGCCTTGCGGTGGGCCTCGGCGATGGTGGCGCCGATCGCGATGCCGCAGGGGTTGGCGTGCTTGATCACGGCCACGGCGGGCTCGGTGAAGTCGAACACCGCTCGGCGGGCGGCGTCGGNGTCGGNGTAGTTGTTGTAGGACATCTGCTTGCCGTGCAGCTGACGGGCCGAGGCGAGGCCGGGCCGACCCTCGGCGTCGCTCTCCACGTAGAGCGCGGCGCGCTGATGGGGGTTCTCGCCGTAACGCAGGACCTCCGTACGGTGCCACTGCGCGGACAGCACGTCGGGCCATCCGCTCTCCCGCGCCACCTCGTCCGGCGCGACGACGCCGGCGAACCACGAGGACACGGCGATGTCGTACGCCGCGGTGTGGGCGAACGCCTTCGCGGCGAGCCGGCGGCGAGCGGGAAGATCATATCCGGATCCGCGGACTGCGGCGGCCAGCTCGGCGTAGNCGCCGGGTGCGACGACAACGGCGACCGACGCATGGTTCTTCGCCGCCGCGCGGATCATGGCCGGACCGCCGATGTCGATCTGCTCGATCGCCTCGTCCTCGCTCGCACCGGCGGCGACTGTCGCGGCGAACGGGTACAGATTGACGACGACCAGGTCGAACGGAGCGATGTCGAGTTCGGCCAACACCGCGGCGTGCTCGGCGTTACGCAGATCGGCCAACAGACCGGCGTGCACGTGGGGGTGCAGCGTCTTGACGCGACCGCCCAGCACCTCCGGAAATCCGGTCACGGTGCTCACCGGTGTGACCGCCAGCCCGTGACGGGCCAGGACGTCGGCGGTCGAACCGGTCGAGACCACCTCGACGTCGGCCGCAAGGAACGCCTCCGCGAGGACGTCGAGCCCGCTCTTGTCGTAGACGCTGACAAGCGCCCGTCGCAGCGGCCGCCGCCCGGTGGGGACCACTTCGCCGGGTTCGGATCCGCGGACAGCCCCGCCCTCGCCGGCCACACCTTCGCCCGATGACGTCATGATTCCTCCTGTACCCAAACTTCTGCCGATGCGGGAGACCCATGCTCGCCCCGCCGATGTCCGGCCGGGGTCGAGTCGCCGCTCCCGGCCCGCACGATCCCGCCGATCGTCGCGACGAACAGTCCTCGCTCGACGCTCTGGATCCGTGCATGAAGTGTCTGCTCGGTATCGCCTGGCTCAACCGGCACCGCCCGCTGAGCGATGATCGGACCGGTGTCGACGCCTTCGTCGACCCAGTGCACCGTCACCCCGCTGACCTTCACCCCGGCGGCCAACGCGTCACGCACCGCGGTGGCTCCCGGAAAGGCAGGCAGCAGCGACGGGTGGGTGTTGATCGTCCGGAACCGGCCGATCACCCGGGCACTGAGAATCTTCATGTAACCCGCCAGGACCAACAGATCGGGCGCGAATTCGGCGATCCGCCCGGCCGTCGCGGCGTTGAAGGCATCCCGGTCCGGGTGGTCCTCGAGACGAACGGTGAACACCGGGACCCCCGAGGCCCGGGCCCGCCGTTCCGCTCCGGTGCCGTAGCGGTCGGTGCCGACCGCCACGACCGCCGCGCCGAACCCGGGGTCCGCGGTTGCGTCGAGGATCGCCTGCAGGGTGGTTCCCGCTCCCGAGGCGAGTACGACGAGACGAGCAGACACAAACACACTCCGTAAGCAGAATCAGGCGACGCGACGAGCCGCCCGCTGCGCAACCGCCACCTGCGGACGACGGCGGAACAATGGCCGGTCCGACTGTACTGACTCGACCAGCTCCGCCGCTTCCCACCGGAAACGCGCGCACCGGCGCCCGCCGGGCGCGGCCCGCCAGGCGGCCACCCGAGCCCGGGACTGCCGATCATGCCGCCGGAACCCATCCGGCGAGGAGATTTGCCAGCCACGCGTCGAGGGCCTGGGCGGACGGGACCTCGCAGGCCGCCGGAGACGACAGCCCGTCAGCCAACGAGCGCAGCCCCGCACACCCGTCCTCCTCCGTGCCGCCTGCTGCGCAGGTGCACCCGACGGAGGCCGCGGGGCCCGCCCCTCCCTCGAAGCCCTCGTCGAGTTCGCCGTAGTCCCGCCCGTCCAGCAGATCACCCGGCCGGCACAGGTAGAGCTCAGCCAGCCGTGACAGGACCTGCGTGGAAGGCGCCCGGCTGCCCTTGGCCGGCCAGCTCTCCCAGTACGAGAAGGTCTTACCGGTCTTGGCCGGCCCAGAACCGGGCCACCGCTCGTTCCAGCGGCGTGCGGCCTCCTCCTGCGTCCAGCCGTGCGCGAGGCGGAACGCGACGAGCGCGCTCAGGTGATGGCGGGCCTGCAGTCTTCGGGCGATGCGGCGATAGGACCAGCCCAGCTCCCGCAGGCGGAGTGCTTCAGCCCGGATACGGGCGACCGTGACCGCCACGACGACCTCCGTGAAGATGATCCAGTGCGGTCACGGTAACCGACTGCGCGGACAGTTTTCGGATGCCGACGGGGTGCCGGGCGGGCGGGGAGGGAGCGGGCGGGGAAAGATCCACGCCGGGCGGGAAGCTGCGGACCCACAGACCTCGACGAGGCCGCGACAGCGGGGCCGCGAGGCCAGTCAGGGGTGTCGTCGTGACAGCCGGGCTGACGACCATGAGCCGGATGGCTGCAGCCGGCGCCACCAGGAGGACGCCGCCGCGTCGTCGGCGACGAACGGCCGCTCGGCCCGACGGGCCGCCAGGTCGATGCCGCCGATCAACAGGAGTCCGACAAGCGCGGTCTCCCCCCCGGCAATCAGGCCGCACAGCCATCCGGACGAGGGACCATAGTGGTTGCCCTGACCCGTCACGGTCCCGACCTGTCCCATCGACACCTGGACCGCCAGACCCACGAGGGCACCGCAGACCACCGCCCCGAGCAGGACGGTCAGGAGGCGAGCCCGGGAGCGGCGTCCCAGGCTCGCCCGATGGACCATGACAGCAAGCACGACTCCGGCCACGACGGGCACCAGCGCCAGCACGAGCCACCCGGGCCTGGGCAACGCGCTCGGCGGAAGGGCCGCCAGCACCGGGAGGTCCGGTAGATCGGCCGGGCGGACGACATCCGCCCGGACCAGACCCGAACCCGTTCGAAATCCTGGTCCAAGGGCGTAGGACAGACCCCAGAGGACCAGGTTGGGCAGCAGCGCAAGCTGGGTCGCCGTGAGCCCGAGACCCCCGAGCGCGCCCACGTCGAGCGAGCGCTCGGCGGCGGCGACCTCGGGCTCGGTCGCCGCGAGCACCAGCGCGACCCCGAACGCGGCGGCCGCCAGCAACGCCATGAACGCCGCCGCGCCGGACAGCAGGGGGACGCGCAGCATCACGGGCAGCATCCGCCATGCCGTGCGCAGCCGATGGCGACCGGCCAGCGCGCCGAGCAGGGCGGCCGGTATCCCGAACGCGACCGTCCCCAGCGCCGCGGAACCGGGGGTCGGCCGTACCGAATGCGTGCGCACGATGACCGCGACGACCACGACGAAGAGAGTCTGGGCGCCCACGACGCCGATGACGTCGCCCGCCACGGCCCGCCAGGGGACCCCGGGGGCGCCATCCGACCGGCATCGGCCCCCGCGGGAGTCCCCGGGGTTCGCCCCCGAAGCGGCGGGGCGCCCTCCGCCGAACCGTGCGGGCCGCAACCGCGACACCCGGCCCAGCGGCATCCGACCGAGCGAGACCCGGTTCAGCGACNCCCGGCCCAGGGGCGTCCGGCCCAGGGGCATCCGGTTGAGCACGGCATGCGACTGCAGTGGTGCCGCGCTCGCCCGCCGATGCGCCGCGCTCAGCGCCGCGGCCAGCGGAAAGAGGGCGAGGCCCAACGGCCGGAACGCGATGATCCCGTCAGGGAGCCGCAGCGTCGTTCCGTGAGCGGCAAGCCACAGATCGGCTCCGACGCGCAGAGCCGCGGCGGGTCCGGNGGAGGAGCCGGTGTCGGCTCCCCACACAACCAGAACGACGAATTCGATGAAGATCAGGCCCGCGGCCGACGCGGCGACCGCCTCCGCCAGAGGCCGTCCGCCCCGCTGCCAGATCCGATCGGTGAGGCGTCGCGGCAGTCGGGGCGGCTGCATGGAGGCGGGCACGTTAGGACGCTCGCACGCAGATGCGCGGCTCAGCGGACAACACGCCGTCGTCGGCGCGGGAAATGCCCGAAGTAGGACGAATAGTTATGGTTGGCCGGAGAGGTCGACCCACCGCATCCCCCACGCCACATCCCCCGAGCGACCGTCATGAACCACTCGCCGGGGCATCGGATCAACGACCGGGAGGAGACTCCTGCTGGCCGTAACCACCCGGCCCCGGCGGAGGCGGCTGCTGGCCATAACCCGTGGGCGACTGACCATGACCCTGCGACGGCTGGCCGTAACCNCCCGGCTGGGCCGGCTGCCCATACCCGCCAGCGGGCGGCCCATAGCCCGGCGGCGGCCCGTACCCCGTGGGCGGCTGACCGTAACCGGGCGTGGGCTGCTGGCCGTAGGGCTGGCCGTAAGGCGGCTGACCACCATACGGAGGCCAGGCGCCCGGCTGACCGGGCCCGGTGGGACGGGCACCTGGCCGGCCGGGAATGGGCGCTCCGCTCGCCAGCGCCGTGAGCACCCCGAAGACGGTCTGCACGATCGTCAGCAGCAAGGCGAGGTAGAACCCGAAACTCGGCCCGGCATCCACTCCGCTCGGCACGTCGGGGAACCGAATCCATCTGATCAACAGCAGGAGGACGGCGAACGCCGAGACGGCCGGCAGTATCCACAGGATCGAGACCGGACCAACGTCCGGGATGCGGACGTTGGCGGCGACGCGCGCCGTCACCAGACCGGCGACCACGACCACCAGGAATACCGGGAACCAGGAGTTGAACCCGAGCCCCCAGGCGTTCTTGTGAGCCTCCGCCGAGCGGCCGAAAAATCCCAGGCTCACCGAATACCACGGCAGGAAGCTCACGATGAACGTGACCGCCCCGGAGGCGATCNCCCCGATGTCGTTGGTGGCGACGCTACGACCGCCGATTTGTGCCACGACGGCAACCCCACTTCGTCTGGTCGGTCGGTGCGGGGACGAGAGTCGTCGATGCACCGATGCAGGAGTCTTGCAGCCGTCGGAAGCGAAGGGAAGACGTCCGTCCCGAAGCCCCGCGGCCGAGACCCCTACCTGTCCCGGTGCCGAGCCCCCGCGTCCCGCGGGGGCTCGGCATCAGGATAGGCCTACAACGACCGCATGATGTCAGCCATCAGCCGGGCGGTCTCCGACGGGGTCTTGCCAACCCGGACGCCGGCCTTCTCCAAGGCTTCCTTCTTGGCCTGCGCGGTACCGGACGAACCGGACACGATGGCGCCCGCGTGGCCCATCGTCTTGCCCTCCGGCGCGGTGAAGCCGGCCACGTAGCCGACGACCGGCTTGGTCACGTTCTCCTCGATGTGCGCCGCGGCCCGCTCCTCGGCGTCACCGCCGATCTCACCGATCATCACGATCGCGTCGGTGTTCGGATCGGCCTGGAAGGCGTCGAGCGCATCGATGTGCGTGGTGCCGATGACCGGGTCGCCACCGATGCCGACACAGGTGGAGAAGCCGAACTCCCGCAGCTCGTACATCATCTGGTAGGTCAGCGTGCCGCTCTTGCTGACCAGGCCGATGCGCCCGCCGGGGGTGATGTCGGCCGGGATGATGCCGGCATTGGACAGACCGGGGCTCGCGATACCCGGGCAGTTCGGCCCGATGATCCGCGTCGTCGCCTTGGACCGGGAGTAGGCGAAGAACTCGGTCGTGTCGTGGATCGGCACGCCCTCGGTGATGACCACCGCGAGTGGGATCGCCGCGTCGATCGCCTCGATCGCCGCGTCCTTGGTGAACGCAGGCGGAACGAAGATCACCGAGACGTTGGCGCCGGTCTGCGCCATCGCGTCGGCGACGGAGCCGAACACCGGCACGCCCTCGACCTGCTGGCCCACCTTGCGCGCGTTCACGCCGGCGACGACGTTCGTGCCCGCGGCGAGCATGCGGCGGGTGTGCTTGCTGCCCTCCGAGCCGGTGATGCCCTGCACCACCACCCGGCTGTTCTCGTCAAGCCAGATAGCCATCGGTTCGCAATCCCCTTCGCCCAGGTCAGGCCGCGGCCGCGGCGAGCTCGGCGGCGAGCTTCGCCGCGCCGTCCATCGTGTCGACCGGCTTGACCACCGGCAGGTTCGCCTCGGCCAGGATGCGGCGGCCCTCCTCGGCGTTGTTGCCGTCGAGGCGCACCACCAGCGGGGTGCTGACGTCGCCGACGATCTTCAGGGCCTGCACGATGCCGTTGGCCACCGCGTCGCAGGAGGTGATGCCACCGAAGATGTTGACGAAGACGCTCTTGACCGCCGGGTCACCAAGGATGATCGACAGACCGTTCGCCATGACCTCGGCGGACGCACCGCCGCCGATGTCGAGGAAGTTCGCCGGGCGCTTGCCGCCGAATTCCTCCCCGGCGTAGGTCACCACGTCGAGGGTGGACATGACCAGGCCGGCACCGTTTCCGATGATCCCGACCTCGCCCTCGAGCTTGACGTAGTTGAGGCCCTTCTCCTTGGCCTTCTGCTCCAGCGGGTCCACCGCGGCCACGTCGACGAACGCCTCGTGCTCCGGGTGGCGGAAGTCGGCGTTGTCGTCCAGGCTGACCTTGCCGTCGAGGGCGACGACCCGGCCGTCACCGGTGAGGATCAGCGGGTTGACCTCGACGAGGGTGGCGTCCGACTTGACGAACACGGTCCAGAGCTTGGCCAGCAGCTCGCTCGCGCCGTCCAGAGCCGCCTCGGGCAGCTTCGCCGCGACCGCGATCTCGCGAGCCTTGGCCGCGTCGACTCCCTTGAGCGGGTCGATCGCAATCCGGGCCAGCGCCTCCGGCTTGGTCGCCGCCACCTCCTCGATCTCCATGCCGCCCTCTCGGGAGGCCATGGCGAGGAAGGTGCGGTTCGCCCGGTCCAGCAGGAAGGATGCGTAGTACTCCTCGGCGATGTTGCTGGCTTCCTCGACGAGCACCGAGTGGACCGTGTGGCCCTTGATGTCCATGCCGAGGATCGCTGTCGCCTTCGCGAAGGCGTCATCCGGCCCGTCGGCTACCTTGACGCCACCGGCCTTGCCCCGGCCTCCGGTCTTGACCTGCGCCTTGACGANGACCCTGCCACCGAGCTCGGTGGCGATCGCGCGGGCCTCCTCGGGGGTGGTCGCGGTCTTCCCGGTGGGCACCGGTACGCCATGTTCGGCGAACAGCTTCTTCGCCTGGTATTCGAAAAGATCCACGGTCCGTCCAGTCGGATGCGGTCGTTACGGGTTGGGATACGTAGAGCTGCACAGAACGCCTGCGAGCCTACTGACGAGGGCGTTACGGCGCGCGCCACGCGCCGTGCACCACCGCCGTCGCTGGCGGCCCGCGGGTGGGATCGAACGGGCCGGTCCGGCGCATCCTTCGACCCGCTCCGGGGACCCGGCAGGGTCGTCGATACAGGACAGATACAGGACAAATGAGGTGGACACCTGTCGCACCGAGGGTGGCTTCCGCCTCGCCGCTCTCAGAGCGCGGGTCCGCCGGGAGCCGCTGAGCGTGACCGCCGGGATCTGCCCTAGGCCGTCCCGTGTCTGACGTCACGAAAGTTGAGACCCTCATTATGCCGGAAATCACATGGAAGAAACACCGATCGTGGCCGGCCCCTCCGGACCAGTTAGACGAATTTCAGGATAACGACGATCAAGATCATCGTTAGTCCGATCCCGAGCCAACCCAGGCCGATGCCGAAGGCCGCCACTGTGGCGCCACGCTCATCCCTGTGGCGGATCCGAACCCGCGCGACCAGGCCGACCACGACAGCCGCGGCACTCCCAATCCCGAAGATCCAGAGTACCGCCAGGAGAACCGACAGCATCGCGGCGCTGTTCCAGTGCCGGCGCCGCGACGCCTCGGCCCGCCTGGCGTCGGTCCACCGCCCGACCCGCGGCGCAGCCGGTCGACCCGCTGGCGGGAAGGCCGATGGATCCGGAGGACGCGCCGGCGGAGTCGGGTCGCTGGAGCGATAGGTCACCTCCGACCGTCCCGGATCGGACGCCACGTCCGCGGCGGTCGTGCCCCGACGCCCCGCGGGCGCCTGATCCGCCCACCCCCCCGGGGAAACCGCTCCCGACGATGGTGGCGGGGCGACCGCTGGCGGGGCGACCGCTGGCGGGGCGACCGCTGGCGGGGCGACCGCTGGCGGGGCGACCGCTGGCGGGGCGACCGGTCGCAGCGGAGCCGCGGGGGGTAATGGCACGGCGGGCCGAAAGGCCGATGCGGGTGGCGGCGGTCCGACCGGCCACAGGCCGGGTGCCGGGCCTGGTCCCTGCACATCCGGCGCCCAGCCGCCGGCCGAGCCGGCCGCCCCCGGCGCGGGCCGGGCCGGAACTCGCCCCGCGCCGGGGACACGCGGACCGGAACGATTCGGCGACGGGGAGGAGACCGGCGCGGGGAACGGGGCGGGCACGCCGAACGCCGGAGACGATCCGGTCCAGGTCCGCTCCAGGACGTCACCGGCGGCGGCATCGGCCTCGGTGACCCCACGCACCTCCCGGCCTACCAGCGCGGCCAGCAGCGAGGCGGCGTCCGGCCGCTCCCGCGGGGCCTTGGACAGCGCCCTCGCGACCTGGTTGAGCAGGTACCCGGGGAGCGCGTAGAGATCGGGAGAGTCCCGCTGCACCCGGACGGCAAGCAGGTCCGGCGTCTCGGCATGGAAGGGATGTCGCCCCGTCGCCGCGTACGTCACGCAGCTCGCCCAGGCAAAGACGTCCGCTGAGGCGTCCGACGGCTCGCCGCGCATCTGTTCCGGTGACATCCAGGCCAACGTGCCGATCACATGACCGGTGCGGGTCAGCGTGGCGCTGTCGGTCAGGTGCGCGATCCCAAAGTCGATCACCTTGGGTCCGTCCCAGGCCAGCAGGATGTTGGACGGTTTGAGATCACGATGGACGACGCCGGCGGCGTGGATGGCGACCAGCGCGTCGGCGAGGCCGACGGCAAGACCCCGGACGAGGTGGTCCTCCAGCCGACCGCGGGCCCGGACGGCCTCGGCCAGGCTGGTCCCCTCGACGTACTCGGTGACCATCCACGGCGCCGCGGCCTCGGTGTCGGCGTCGAGCACGGCGGCCACCGCCGTGCCTCGCACGCGCAGCGCCGCCCGCACCTCACGTTCGAAGCGGCTGCGGAACTCCTCGTCCTCGGCGAGATCCTCGGCTGCGACCTTCACGGCGACGGGACGCCGATCCGGGGCGAAACCGAGATACACGGTCCCCATCCCGCCGGCACCGATCCGGTTCTGCAGGCGGTACGGGCCGATCTGGCGAGGATCCTCCTCCATCAGCGGTGTGAGCATCGCTTCCCTCGCTGCTCCCCTCGCCGCACCGGTGTAGCGGGTTCGATCCGGGTTGCCACCCGCCGGGGGGCTGTGGATGAAAGACTATGTCCCGGCCGCCATCGGGCCGAGGGCACGAAGCGTCCCAGGCGTGCGGGCCTGCGAGCACCCGCTGGCGGGGAGCGCCCGTCCGTGTTCCACGACACCGCGGCCGCGACGACGGACATCCGGTCGGCCCCGGGCGCGAAGATGCGGACGTGGACAACGACNCCCGGCCGGGCNAGAAGACGNCCGCCGACTGGCGTGCCGCCCTGCTCGCAGGCATCNCCCTGCGGCCCGCCACTGCCGCGGCCGTCAACCGACTGGGCTGGCCCGACTACGACGCTCGACCGGCCCTGCGCTGGGGCGAAGGCGCGGTGGCCGGCATCCCTGCCGTGGTCGCGGTCTGGGATTTCACGGTTTACGGGGGAAGCTTTGGCGAGCGGGACGCACGTGGGTTCGCCGAAGCCGCCACCGCGGCCGCGGCCAGCCGCCGTCCCCTGGTGTCGTTCCTGCGCAGCGGCGGCACCCGCCTGCAGGAAGGGGTCGCCGGACTCGTCGGGCTGCCCCGGGCCGCACTGGCGCTCGCCGCACTGGACGCGGCGGGGGTCGGTCACATCGCCGTCGCGGACCAGCCCACCACCGGTGGTGTCTGGGTGACGATCGGCTCCCGCGCGGACCTTCGGTGCGCGGTGCGCGGGGCGACGGTCGGCTTCGCCGGGCCTCGGGTGGTCGCGGCGGCCACCGGTGCCGCCCCGCCCCCGGGCAGCTACACCGCGGACTCGGCGTACGCCGCAGGGCTGGTTGACGCGGCGCCGGCGCCCGGTGCCATCCAGGTGTGGCTGCGGCGGGCCCTGACCGGCCTGGCGGATCCACCCGATCGGGAGAGCCGGGCCGGTCCAGGNACCCGGACCGGCCCGNNNGGCCAAACCACTCCGGGCAGATCGGGCGACCAGGCAGACAGAGGCGACCAGGCAGACGGATCGGACGGCGGCCCGTCACGAGCCGGCGACGGGACCACCCTCCCCGTCCCGCCCGACGATCCGGACACCCGAACCGGGTCCGACGGACCTGCGCCGGGAGCTGAACATGCCGCCGCGCGCTCCGGGTGGGCGCAGGTGCGGGCGGCCAGGGATGGCATCCGCCCGGACGGCATCGAGGTGCTGCGGACGCTGCTTCCCGACGGCGTCGACCTGGTCGGGCCGGATCCCCGGGTCGTGGCCGGTGTGGGGGTGCTCCTGGGCGACATCGCAGGGCCTGCGGGGGCTACGGGGCCTGCGGGGGCTACGGGGCCTGCGGGGCGGGGAGGGCCGATGCGTGCGGTGGTCGTGGCTGTCGGGGCCCGTCGCGGCGACGCCCCGGGGCCGGCCGGGTACCGGTTGTTGGTCCGCGCCGCCCGGCTCGCGGGGAAGCTGGGGATCGGTCTCGTGACCCTGGTCGACACGCCCGGCGCGGCGAACGACGCGGACGCCGAGGCCGCGGGCATCGCGGCGGCGATCGGGGATGCGATGGCCGCGGTATTGGCCTGCCCCTCGCCGACGCTGTCGATCGTGTTGGGTGAGGGCGGCTCTGGCGGGGCTCTCGCCGCGGCGGTCACCGACGTCGTCGCCATGACCCCGGACAGTTACTTCACCGCGCTCTCCCCGGAGGGCACCGCCGTCACGCTTCGGATACCGGTCGAGCGGGCCGCAAACGTCTGCGGGCTACGGCCGACCGACCTGAACGCGCTGGGATTCGCCGATCGGCTCCTGTCCGCCACCACCGCAGCCGAGACGGCGCGCGACGCCGCATCGCTGCTCGCATCCCTGAGCCGGGGGGACCAGGACGATCGGCTGCGCCGACGGCAGGCTCGATGGTCGACAGGGCTACCTAACAGTCTGTAGCATCTTTCTCCGGTCTTTACTTGGCCACCGGGATATCTGCCGACCTGGGGGGCGAGCACCACGGCTGGCGGCACGGATGGTACGGCGAGGGAAGGCGAGCGGGCCATCGGCGAGTGGATACTGCCATCGTTGTCCGCGGCCACGGCCCGCCTGAGGCGGGCCGTGGCCGCGGACAACATCGCCGCTCCAGGGCGGTCGGTCCTCACCGGCCTGCGCACGACCCCGGTGAACGCCCGCGGGCTCGCCGTGGAAGCGGCCTGGATCGCCACCCACCTCGCCCTCTACCCGGCGAGTGCGCTGCGCCGGCAGCGCCCGCGCGAGCACGAGCCCTACTCGCTGAGCGCGCTCTCCCCGCTGCACCGCAGCCTGCTGGTCAACGCTCCCGACGCGGCAGGCACCCCGATCCTGCTGATCCACGGCCTGATCGACAACCGGTCCGTGTTCACCCGGTTGGGCCGGTCGCTACGCCGCCGCGGTTTCCGCCGGGTGCGCACGGTGGAGCTGCCGCTGCTCGTGCCGACGGTGCAGGAAGCGGCGCTCCGACTCGCCGCGTCCGTGCACGCCGCGATGACGGACAGCGGCAGGCAGCGCGTGCACATCGTCGCCCATTCACTCGGCGGGCTGGTGGCCCGCTACTACGTGCAGCAACTCGGGGGCGATCAGTACGTGGACACGCTGATCACTCTCGCGACGCCTCATTCCGGCACCCGTCTCGCCGGGCTCGTCCCCCGGTCGGTGCCGTACCGGCTCGTCACCCAGCTACGGCCGGGATCGGCGCTCCTACTCGAGCTCGCCGCNCCCGCCCCCGGCTGCCGGACCCGGTTCGTCGCGATCGGCGCCGGGCTGGACAGCGTGGTGCGGCCCGCCGAGGCGGCGCTCGACCATCCCGATCTCGACATCGAAAATTACACCGTGCCGGGCCTCGGGCATCATTCCCTGGCGTTCAGCGGCAAGGTTGCCCACCTGGTCGCGAGCTGCCTCGCCGGGGCGGCGGACCGGCCGGGACTCTCGGGACCGTCAGAGCTTCTCGACGGGGGCGTACCGCAGGAGCAGGCGCTTCGTGCCGGTGTTCTCGCCNAAATCGATGGTCNCCNCCGCGGAGNNNCCGNCCCCGCCGGTGGCGACGACAACTCCGAGACCGAAACTGTCATGCGTCACCCGGTCGCCCTGACGCAACTCCAGGACGGCCCGAGCGGCCGGCCGCGCGCGACCCGAGAACGGCGAGTTCGGTAGCGGTTTACGCGCCGCCGGGGCGCCGGCGGCGCCCCGGCCGGTCGCGCCCGACCCAAACCCGCCAGACGAGCCCCAGGACGTCCCCGCGGGCGCTGGCGGGGGATCGGCCAGCCGGCGCCAGTCAACCAGCGTGTCCGGCACCTCGCCGAGGAAGCGCGACGGCGGGTTGTAGGCCGGTTGGCCCCAGGCGCTGCGCATCACCGCGCGGGTCAGGTAGAGCCGGATCCGGGCCCGGGTGACACCCACATAGGCGAGCCGACGCTCCTCCTCGAGCTGGGTGGGATCTCCCAGGGTCCGCAGGTGCGGGAAGACGCCGTCCTCGAGACCGGTAAGGAAGACGACGGGGAACTCGAGGCCCTTGGCGCTGTGCAGCGTCATGAGAGTGACCACACCATCGGAACCGTCGTCGGTCGGAACCTGGTCCGCGTCGGCGACGAGCGAGACCTGCTCGAGGAACTCCGCAAGCGTACCCTCGGGCAGCCGCCGGGCGAACTCCTGGACCACTCCGACCAGTTCCTGCAGGTTCTCCACCCGGCCCTGGGACTCGACGGTGTCCTCGGCGAGGAGTTCCGACAGGTAGCCGGTGCGTTCAAGCACCCCCTCGACCACGGCCACCGGGTTGTCGGCCGCTACGGCGCGTAGCTCGGCGAGCAGCGCGGTGAACTCGCGCACCGCCTTCGCCGAGCGCGCGGCGATCCCCGGCACCTCGTCGACACGCTCCAGTGCCTGCGCGAACCCGATCCGCTCGACATCAGCGAAGCCCGCCAGGGCCGCCTCGGCCCGCTCGCCGATCCCGCGCCGGGGCACGTTCAGGATGCGACGCAGGTTCACCGTGTCGCTAGGATTGGCGAGGACCCGCAGGTAGGCAAGGAGATCACGGATCTCCTTGCGCTCGTAGAACCGCACCCCGCCGACCACCCGGTAGGGCAGCCCGACCCGGACGAAGATCTCCTCGAACACCCGGCTCTGGGCGTTGGTCCGGTAGAACACCGCGACGTCGGCGGGCCGCGCGAGCTTCGCGTCCGAGAGCCGGTCGACCTCCTCGGCGACAAAGGCCGCCTCGTCGTGCTCGTTGTCGGCGGCGAATCCGACGATCTTCTCACCGTCACCGGCGTCCGACCACAGTCGCTTGGCCTTGCGCTGGTTGTTACGCGCGATCATCGCGTTCGCGGCGGAGAGGATGGTCTGGGTGGAGCGGTAGTTCTGTTCCAGCAGGATCACTGCGGCGTTCGGGAAATCCTCCTCGAACTCCACGATGTTGCGGATGTTCGCCCCACGGAAGGCGTAGATCGACTGGTCCGCGTCGCCAACCACGCACAGCTCCGCCGGTGGGACGGCGCCCGAGGCCCAGGTACCCGGCCCGGCTGCCGGCTCGGCCGGCTCCACCGGCGCGGACCCGCCACCGAAGTACGCCGGTTGGCCGACGAGTTCACGCACCAGGACGTACTGCGCGTGGTTCGTGTCCTGGTACTCGTCCACGAGCACATGTCGGAATCGGCGCCGGTAGTGCTCGGCGACGTCGGGGAACGACTGGAGGAGGTTCACCGTCATCATGATCAGATCGTCGAAATCAAGGGCGTTGGCCTGAGCCAGCCGCTGCTGATAAGCGGCGTAGACCTCGGCGACGGTCCGCTCGAGGTGGTTCGTGGCCCGGTCCCGTGCGGCCTCCCAGTCGATCAGTTCGTTCTTCAGGTTGCTGATCTGCGCCGCCAGACCTCGGGCGGGATGCCGTTTGGGATCAAGATCAAGGTCACGGGTGACCAGAGTGATCAAACGCTGCGCGTCGGCGGCGTCGTAGATGGAGAAGGTCGAGCCGAACCCGAGACGCTTCGCCTCGGACCTCAGGATGCGCACGCAGGCCGAGTGGAAGGTGCTCACCCACATCGCCCGCGCCCGGGGACCGACCAGCGCCGAGACCCGTTCGCGCATCTCGTTGGCAGCCTTGTTGGTGAACGTGATCGCCAGCATCTCCCCCGGCCGGACCCCCCGGGCCGCCAGCAGGTACGCGATACGGTGGGTCAGCACCCGCGTCTTGCCGGACCCCGCGCCCGCGACGACGAGCAGGGGTGCCCCGATGTGCACCACCGCCGCCCGCTGCTGCAGGTTGAGCCCGTCGAGCAGGCCCTCGGCATCCAGGCGTGGCGAGGAGAAGCCACCGGGCTCGTCCCCGCCCACCGGCGGCGCCAGCACCGCCGGGCCGAACAGGTCGTAGGGCACGTGCGCACCGCCGTGGACATCCGTCCCGACCGACCCGGCGATGCCGGATCCGCCGCCGTGGGAATCGCCGAAAAAGCCGCTCATGGGACTCCGATCGTACGTTCGACGTCGGGCAGGTCGGACCGCGGCATGCCCGGATCGCACCCAACGGCCCGGTCCGCGGTGTGGTCCGCGAGATGCACCGACGGCCCCACCCGGCCGCGGTCCTCGCGCGTCCATGCCACCGCATGACCATCACACGTCCACGCCCAGTGGTCGTCGACCCGCGTGCTGACCAGCCTATTGTCCGTCGTTCCCGCCCCGCCCCGCGCGCGAGGGCGGGTCGTCGATGGCCGTGGTCCGCGTCAACGCCCGGCCCACCGGCGGTCAGGCGGCCCCGCGGCCAAGCGGCCACGCCACGTGGCCACGCGGCCACGTAGTCGCGTAGTCGCGTAGTCGCGTAGTCANGCGGTACTCGACGCGCTCGGCGGGATGGCCGCGAGCGCCTTCACCCTGCTGGCCACCCCCGGGTCGATGTTGCCACCCGACAGGATTGCCACCGTCGGGCCCTGCGCGAGATCACTTCGACGCAACAAGGCCGCGACCCCCGCGGCGCCGGCCGGTTCCACCTGGTGGCCGGCCCGGTGCAGCAACACCATCGCCTCCCAGAACGCCGCCTCATCGACCGTGACGATCTCGTCCACCAGGCGTGCGGCAAGGGCGAAGGTCAGGACCCCCGGAGCNTTCACCGCCATACCGTCGGCGATCGTGGTCGACGCCGGGACCACCCGTGACGAACGTGGCGCCGTCGGCTGTTCGGACGTCCGGCTGCCCGGAATCGTCCCGACTCCCCGCAGTGTTCCGGCACCGGGCGTCGTTCCGGCACCGGGCGTCGCAGCCCCACCGGGGGGCACCGTGAGCCGCCGGCCAGCCCGCAGCGACGCGGCAAACGCCGACGACAGCACGGACTGCACTCCGACCACTCGCACATCGGGGCGCCGGGACCGCACCGCCGCGGCCAGCCCGCCGATCAGCCCTCCGCCGCCCACCCCGACCAGAACGGTGCCGAGATCGGGCACCTGATCGAGCAACTCCAAGCCGATCGTGCCCTGCCCGGCCACTACCGTCGGGTCATCGAACGGGTGGACCAGCAGCCGGTCTCCCCGGGCGGCGAAGGTGGCGGCCGCAGCGAGCGCCGCTTCCACCCCCCCGGGTATCTTCTCGACCCGGGCGCCCCACCGGCGCGTCCGCGCCACTTTGACCGGATTGGCCCCTACCGGCACGAAGATGGTCGCCTCGACGCCGAAGGCCGCGGCCGCGAAGGCCACTCCCTGGGCGTGGTTACCGGCACTGGCCGCCACCACCCCCCGGGCCCGCGTCGCCGGATCCGCGGTGGCCACCCGGTGGTAGGCGCCCCGAAGCTTGAACGAACCGGTGTGCTGCTCGTGCTCACACTTGAGCCAGACGGGCGCACCGACCGCCGCCGACAGGCCGAGATCCCGCACGACCCTGGTCCGTCGTGCCACCCCGGCAAGGACGCGGGCCGCGGCGCGGATGTCCGACGCCCAGAGTTCGGCGTCCGGGGCTACCGATCGGTCGTCTGCGGCTGCTGCGGTCATGGAGCATCTCCCGGCGGCTGAGCGGCCACCTCACCATGACCGCGGCAATAAAAAAGCCCCCCGCCAGGACAAGGCGGAAGGGCGAGGCGCGGACCCGATGATCGGTCGCGCGCCTAGGTAATGGCCATCTCGTGCGGGGTCACATCATCCAGGGTGCTCCGGTCCCGCCCAGACGTCAAACGTGCCCGTCGGCGGGGGTCGTCCGACGGGCACGCGCTCCGATCCGGGATCGTCACTCCCACTCGATCGTGCCGGGAGGCTTGGAGGTGATGTCGTACACCACCCGGTTAACCTGCGGCACCTCGTTGACCACCCGGTTCGAGATGCGTTCCAGCAGGCCGTAGGGCAGCCGGGCCCAGTCGGCGGTCATCGCGTCCTCGCTGGTGACCGCGCGCAGGACGATCGGGAAGCCGTACGTACGCTCGTCACCCTGGACGCCCACCGACCGCACGTCGGCGAGCAGCACCGCGAAGACCTGCCAGATCTCGCGGTCCAGGCCGGCCTTGCGAATCTCCTCCCGGATCACCGCGTCGGCCGCCCGCACCACGTCGAGCCGCTCGGGCGTGACCTCGCCGATGATGCGGACGGCGAGGCCCGGGCCCGGGAACGGCTGGCGCCAGACGATCTCCTCGGGCAGCCCCAGCTCCTCGCCGAGCCGACGGACCTCGTCCTTGAACAGGGTCCGAAGCGGCTCGACCAGATCGAACCGCAGGTCCTCGGGCAGTCCACCGACGTTGTGATGCGACTTGATCTTCGCGGCCGTCGGCGAGCCGGATTCGATCACGTCGGGATACAATGTCCCCTGCACGAGAAAGTCGATCGTCGCGCCCTCCGCCTCCGCCCGGACCTCCAGTTCGCGGGCGGACTCCTCGAAAACCCGGATGAACTCACGACCGATGATCTTCCTCTTCCGCTCCGGGTCGGTCACTCCGGACAGCGCGGCGGAGAACCGGTCGGCCGCCTTGACATGGACCAGATCCACGCCGGTAGTCGCGACGAAATCGCGTTCGACCTGTTCCGCCTCGCCGGCCCGCAGCAAACCATGATCGACGAAGACGCAGGTGAGCGCGTCTCCCACCGCCCGGTGCACGAGCGCGGCAGCGACCGCGGAGTCCACCCCGCCGGACAGACCGCAGATCAACCGTCCGGTCCCGACCTGGGCCCGGACGGCCGCGACAGCCTCGTCGACAATGTTGATCATCGTCCAGGTGGGCCGGCAGCCCGCACCCACGAGCAGGAAGTGCCGCAGCACGTCCATGCCTCGCTCGCTGTGGACCACCTCCGGGTGGAACTGCACGCCATAGAGACGACGCGCGGGGTCCTCGAAGGCGGCGACCGGGGCCGACGGCGTGGAAGCCGTTACCCGGAAGCCGGGCGGCGCGGCGGTCACCGAGTCGCCGTGCGACATCCAGACCTGCTGGACAACGGGCAGACCGTCGAAGAGAACCCCGGGATCCGACACCGACAGACGAGTTGCTCCGTACTCGGCGGTTCCCGTGCGCGCGACGGCGCCGTCAAGCGCCTGAGCCATGACCTGATGGCCATAGCAGATACCGAGAATAGGCACTCCGGTAGCGAACAACGCAGGATCGACCCGGGGCGCGCCAGGCGAGTAGACGGACTTCGGGCCGCCAGAAAGGATCAGTGCGGACGGACGCCGGGCGAGGATCTCGTCCACCGACATATCCCACGGGACGATCTCCGAATACACATGACATTCGCGTATGCGCCGGGCGATCAGTTGGGCATACTGAGCACCGAAATCGATCACCAGCACGGTGTCATAGCCCGCAGGCCCCACCGCGGACGGGCCGCTGGGGCCGTCCGCCGGGGACCGCGGAACATCCCGAACCGCGCCGGTATCCGTCGGCTCCGCACCACGGCCAGCACTGCTACGCTGCAACTCGCTCACCCCGCAAGCCTACGGACACGGCGACCCCACCGGTCCGTCCAGGCGCCCAACCATCTCCCACGGCCTTCACCGGAACAGACGAAGCGCACCGGGCACCGCCGCGAAGGCGGTAAGGGCTCATGTAGGAGATGTCTAGGATGCCGAGTTTGCGCCTTCAGCCCGGTTCACTCACCCCGACAAGCGCTTCGATCATCAGTGACGCCCGATGTCGGGCTTCCCCGGCGGTTACGGTAGTGGTGACTCCGCGCGCAGTAGCGACAACTGACGTGCGGCCACCAAGGCGCTTACGGTAGGCGCCTTTCGGATGCCGACTTCGTACCGCTATGGTGCCTGACAAGGGACATCCGGGCCCGATACCGAGCCATCCTGGTACGACCTGTTCCGGGAGGCTGGCGGAGAGGTTGCGAAGGTACGTGCGCAGACAACCGATGGCCAGCAGCACGGGCATCGCCGCAGACTCGGAGCCGACAGTGGCGCCGGGTTCGCCCGTGGACGCCGAAGACGGCGGGCAGCGCGATGGTCGATCCGCCGCGCCACCGAACCCAGCCGGGTCGGGACTGGCGCGCCTTCGTCGCGCCGCCGCCAACCCCACCAACTGGCGGGTACGCACCAAGCTGATCGCGATTCTGGCCGTGCCTGTCATCGCGATCCTCGCCTACTCGTCCATCGAGGCGGGTACGGTGCTGACGAGCACGCGGGACGTCAACCGGGNGTCCGATCTGACCGAGATCAGCCGCTCCGCGGCCGGGCTGGTCCACGCCCTGCAGGCCGAGCGCACCTACAGCACCGGATTCGTCGCCAGCGGTCCCGTCGGCGCCCGGGACGGGAGCACGATTCCAACCCGCCGGGCGGCGGTCGATGAAGCCTACAGGGCGTACAAGTCAGCTGCGAACGAGCGGCGAGGGTCCTTCGGCAGCGAGGTACGCCGCGCTCTCGACGACGTCAGCAGCCGGATGGACACGCTGCCCGCCAAGCGGCAGACGATCGAAAGGCTGATCGACAGGAAGGCGGTCGAGACCGCCTTTCAGCCGATCATTGACTCACTGGTCAACCTGATCCGGCTGATCCCACAGGGAAATGACGACCAGGAGCTCAACGCCGGGGTCAACACGGCCTACTTCCTGATGTCCGGGACGGAACTTCTCGCCGAGGAGCAGACACTCATCCACGGCCTGTTTACCCGCAACGGGAACCAGGTCTTCACGGCAGACGACTATCGCGAGTTCCTGTCGGCCGAGACCCAGCGGGGCCGCCAGCGCAACGATCTCGAGAACGCCGCTCTACCGAACCAGCTCGCGGTCTACGAACCGACGATCGACACCGAGACCAACGGGGACATCCGCAACACCCAGAATTACGTCGAAGAAATTCTGAACGCGCCCATCGGTCAGCCGCTGACCGCGCTGGAAGCCGAGAAATGGGACCAGGCGACCCAGCGAACCATCGACACCGGCACGGAAGCCGTTGACAAGCTCCTGGGCCTCGTCGACGCCCGCGCGGGCACCCTGCGGGGCAACATCCAGCGCCACGCGCTGCTGTCCGGTCTGCTGATCCTGCTCATCCTGGCCCTCGCCCTGCTCGCCGCACTGATCGTCGCGCGATCGCTGGTCCGCCCCCTGCTGGCGCTGCGGACTGCCGCGCTGGACGTCGCCGACCATCGGCTTCCCGAGGCCGTCCGTCGGTTGCGCGATTCCACCGAGCTGGACATCGACGACTCGATCGAACCGGTCGGTATCGACACCGACGAGGAGGTCGGCGAAGTCGCGCGGGCTTTCGACGAGGTTCACCGGGAGGCGATCCGGCTGGCCTCCGAACAGGCGTCGCTGCGGAACAACGTCAACGCGATGTTCGTGAACCTCTCCCGGCGCAGTCAGGGACTGGTCGAACGGCAGCTGCGTCTCATCGACGAGCTGGAGAACCGCGAGCAGGATCCGGACCAGTTGTCCAACCTGTTCAAGCTGGATCACCTCGCCACTCGTATGCGGCGGAACAACGAAAGCCTGCTCGTCCTCGCCGGCACGGACACCGCTCGGCGCTGGACACACCCCGTCCCACTGAACGAGGTCGTACTGGCGGCCATCTCCGAGGTGGAGCAGTACACCCGCGTCAAGCAGACCTCGGCCGCCGCGGTGTCCATCGCCGGCAACGGTGTCAGCGACGTCGTCCATCTGGTCGCCGAGCTCCTCGAGAACGCCACCTCGTACTCGCCGCCGGCCACCAGCGTCCTCGTCACCAGCCGCTCGCTCGGTCCGGGGGCNGGGGCGATGATCGAGATCGAGGACCAGGGCATCGGCATGCCGGCCAAGGAACTCGAACGGGTCAACGNCCGACTGGCGANCCCGCCGGTGGTCGACGTGTCGGTGTCACGGACCATGGGCCTGTTCGCGGTCGGTCGGCTGGCCAGCCGCCACGGCATTCACGTCCAGCTGCGTGAGTCCGCCTCCGGAGGTATCACCGCTGTCGTCCGGCTGCCTGCCAAGCTGGTGACCGGAGACGGCGGGGCCGGCACGGGACCGGCCCGGCCCGCCGCGCCGGCGTTGGGAACCCGCGTCGGCGACTCGCCGGCCATCCCCGGTTCCCCGACCGGACCGCGTGCCCCGCAGCGGCCGGAACGCACCGGCTCGGGAACTCCCGAACCGGTGGACGGCAGGGTCGCGTCGACGAACGGCACCGGGGCCAACGGGCACCGGACCGCGAGTGAATCCGACGGACCAGAAAGCCTCTTCGACGACTCCAGCGGGCCCCGGCGGTTCCCCAGCACCGGGCCGTTCCCTCTCACCGGGCCGCTGGCCGCCGCTCAGCTCGGATCCGACCGGACGGGTTCGCCGCCCACCGCGGATGATCGCGACTTCGGGCCGGACGACTTCGCTCCCGGCCTCGACGGCGGCACCGAGCGCGACAGCGAGACGGATGGCATCAGCGCCGCTCCGCCGACCCTGCCGCACGATCTACTCGGGCGGGGAGGAAACGACGAGGACCACCCGGTCCCGGGAGCCCGGGAGCGGCCCGGCTCCAGTGGGCAGGACGATCCCCGTGACCCACGGCAGCTCGACGACCGGGGGCTCGACCTCGATGCCCTTCGCGGCCGCGGCCGCACCGCTCCCGGTGGCCGGCTCGAACCGCCCCCCGACGTCGTACCGGACACCCAGACCATCGACCGGCGCGGATTCGGACGACGGGACGATCCGGTCACGGACGAGACGAGACCGGTGTCGTTCGGGGACAACCGCTGGGGGACCAAACCACGTTCCGGCGGCGCCACCGGGCCCGGTCGGACCGGGCAGCCCGACACCACCCCGACACCGCCCACCCCGACACCGCCCGGCCCGACACCGCCCGGCCCGACACCGCCCGGCCCGACACCGCCCGGCCCGACACCGCCCGGCCAGAGCCGGCCCGATGCCGGTGAGCGGCCCCGGTCGGCCGAGGAGCCGCCCCCCGGGGCCGGCAGCGTGTTCGCCCGCTCCGAGAACCGGCCCGTTCCGCAGGAACGATCGGAGTCCACGGAGTCCACGGAGTCCACGGAGTCCACCGGTCCCCGCGACCGGCTGGCGTCGGCGCTCGCGTCCCGGCGGTTGCGCGACACCGGGACGACAGAGGCGGNCTCCGGCGAGGACACCGGCGAACAGACCACGGCAGACCGGGACACCGACGACATCGAGACGTCGCCGATCTTCGACTCCGTGTCGGCGTGGTTCCAGCGACGTTCTCCGTCCGATCGGGCGCCCGCCCAGCATTCGACGGCGGCCGCGGCGGCCCGCCCCACCGGGCCGGGNGCCGGTGGGGCGGCGCCACCGCCCCGTTCCCCGGTCCGTCCGGGGCTCGGTGGGGCCTTCGGGCAACGCGGCCCCGCCCGCTCCGGAGTCGATCCGCTCACGGCTACCCGGACACCGGCACGGGAGGAGCCCGCGACGGACGCGCCGTCAGCGGCTCCGCCCGTCCCGGCCTTCGCGGCCCAGCATCAGACGGCCCCACACCATCAACCAGCAGGGCAATACCAGCCAGCACAGCACCAGGCAACGCCCCAGCAGCCCCCGTCCCGGGNGAACTGGACATCTCCCGGGGACGCCGGCTGGCAGGCGGCCGAGTTGTTGCGTCAGCCGAGCACAGGCGGCGTGACGCGGTCGGGCCTACCGGTGCGAGTTCCCATGACCCATCTCGTGCCCGGCAGCGCCGAACCCGCGCCCCGCCGGCGTCCCACCGACACCTCGGCCAGATCTCCTGAGGCTGTAGGAGGCCGGCTTGCCAGCTTCTACCAGGGCGTACGGCAGGGACGTGATGTCGGAGTCGACACCGCGAGGAATCCTCGACGTGACGCGCAGGAGGAACGGTGACACCCGTGAGTTCTGAAGCCCAGAACCTCAATTGGTTGATCAACAATTTTGTCGATCGCGTCCCGGGTGTCGCCCACACCGTTGTGGTGTCCGCAGACGGCCTGCTACTCGCCGTCTCCGACGGTTTCCCCCGGGATCGCGCCGACCAGCTCGCCGCGGTGGCCTCGGGACTGGTGAGCCTGACCCAGGGCGCCGCCCGCGTCTTCGAGGCGGGCGGCGTCACCCNGACGGNCGTGGNGATGGAGCACGGCTTTCTCTTCATCATGGCAATCAGTGACGGCGCGAGCATGGCAGTGCTCGCGGCACCGTCCTGCGACATCGGTCTGGTCGGCTATGAGATGGCACTGCTGGTCAGCCGGGCGAAGGACGTCCTGACCCCGGCGTTGCGCGCCGAACTGCAGGGAACCCTTCCGCGGTGACCGGACGGCAACACAGGGAGTCAGGGTGAGTATCGATCCCGAGGGCACGCCCGGGCCGGTCGTCCGTCCGTATGCGATGACCGGTGGGCGCACNCGGTCGCGCTATGAACTCGCCATCGAGGCACTCGTCTTCACGACGCCTCTCGGCGAGGAACGAGCGATCGGCCTCAACCTGGAGCAACAGACCATCGCCGCCATGTGCCGGCAGGTGCGATCCATCGCGGAGATCGCAGCCGGCCTCCGGGTGCCCCTCGGGGTGGCCCGCGTGCTGGTAGGCGATATGGCGGACGAAGGCTTCGTCCGCGTCCACCAGCAGCCTGACCGCGACGAGGCACCGGATCTCGCGTTGCTCGAAAGGGTTCTCAGTGGCCTTCGAAAGCTCTGACAACAGGCGGGTCAACTCCGCCGTCGCCACGACCTCGGTGAAGATCGTGGTAGCGGGCGGATTCGGCGCCGGGAAAACCACATTCGTGGGTTCGGTGTCCGAGATCGTCCCGCTGCGCACCGAGGCCGTCATGACCGAGGCGGGAGCCCACATCGACGACCTCACCCACCTGATGGACAAGACCACCACCACGGTCGCCATGGACTTCGGCCGAGTCTCGCTGGACGAAGATCTGATCCTGTATCTGTTCGGCACCCCCGGGCAGTACCGCTTCTGGTTCATGTGGGACGATATCGTGCGGGGAGCCATCGGTGCGATCGTGCTCGCCGACACCCGCCGACTGGCCGATTGCTTCGCCGCGGTCGACTACTTCGAGCAGCGGCAGTTGCCCTTCGTGATTGGCGTCAACTGCTTCGACGGGATCCTGCGGCACTCGATCGAGGACGTCCGGGAAGCACTGCAGGTCAGCCCGGCCGTTCCCGTCATCACCTGCGACGCCCGCAACCGCGACTCCACCAAGAGCGCGCTGATCGCGGTGGTCGAGCACACGATGTCGCGGGCGACCGCAGGGACCTGAGGTGATCCGCCCCGGGGCGGCCGGTGCCAGTCGCCCCGGGCAAGCGAGCCGACCCGAGCTCAGACGGGCGGGGGAAGCTTGCGGAGTTCGGCATCCAGCGGGACCTTGGTATTACCCGTATTGTTGACAATCTTGAGGTCGAAATCGTTCGCCTGCTGGTTCTGGTTCCACTGACCACCGACGAGGGCGATACGAGCCACGTTCTTCGGGACGTTGGGCTGAGCTCCGAACGCCACGGGTCCGACGATGGTCTGGGCGTCGACGTCGCGGATGGCCGTGGCGACGGCTTCTCGGTTGTCGAGGGAGTCGACGTTGCTCAGCGCCTTGACGGCGACCTCGAACAGGGCGTACGAGAATCCAAGGATCTGGGTCCACCCTTGGCCGCGGGCGCTGGTGAAGTCGTTGGCCAGCTCCAGGGACGTCTTGTTCGTCAGCGAGCTGCGGAAGGGATGCGCCGGTGACCACGCCACCTCGGTGGTAAGACCGTCACCACCGGTACCGAGGCCACGCACATCCTCCTGGAAGTAGATCGCCTTGGAGATCGTCAGGGCGTTCGGCGAGTAACCGAAGGTCCTGGTCTCCTTCCGGAAGGTGGCGAAGTCCGCGGCCCGGGACACGCCGACGACGGCCTGCACCCCGTTCTTCTCGAATTCATCGATATAGGTCTTGAATGAGGGCGCCCCGCTTGCGTAGCCGGCTGACATCGGCGACGTCAGCCGGAGATTGTTGTAATTGCGGATGGTGGGAATTCCGAAGTCCGGGTTGGCGAACGCGCGGCCGTCGTCGTCGTCCGGATACATGAGCCCCACCTTGGTGATCCCGAGCTGGCTCCACATCGCGACGTAGGTCGCCACCAGGTCCTCCATGCCCCAGAAAAAGTGGTAGGTCCAGCGGAAGGGCATGTCGACGTTGCCGCCCCGGCCATTCCACCAGGCCTGCCACGGGGCGATTGTGGAGATACAGGGAACCTGGTTGATCTCGCACTGGTCCGCGACGGGAACGGCAGTGTCGGAGGTGCCACCGACCAGCACGATGTCGACCTTGTCCTTGAAGATCAGGTCGGTTGTCGCAATCCCGGCGCCATGGCGGTCCGACTCGGAGTCCCGGACGAAGATCTCGACGGGATAGGTGCGGTTCCCCACCTTCACGCCATCGGCCAAGATCGTGCGCATCGTCTGCACCACATACGAGTCGACCACGCTGTGGCTGCGGAACGCCCCCGTCCGGGACGTCACATAGCCGAGACGTACCTTGCGCGCCGCGCTGGCCGAGGAGGATGAGCCCCCACACGCGGCCAACAGCCCGGCGGCCGGTGCCGCGACCGCCGCGGTCCCGGCCCAGCGAAGCAGACCACGCCGGTTAACGGTCCGTCGGCCGCTCTCCCGGGGAACGGGGACGCCCCCGTCCGCACCGCCAGCCACATCCGTCCTGCCAGCGGCGGCACACCGTCCGCCACCCTCACCACGGTCAGACCTGAGCATGGCACCTGATCCTGCCCCATGCCATCCTGAATCCGACAACGGGGGTCGGAACTCGGCAGATCCCGGGCTACCAGAGGCGCCTTAGATCCGACATATCGGTGTTTCACTTACCGTCAGCGTGGGGATGGATCTCCTCAGTTCACCCCGCAGTATCGGTGCGGTGCGCTGCCACTCGCGGTGAGTTCCAGCGTGCCCTGCGCCTTGTCGCGGATTCCGGCCCCGGGCTTGGCGATGTGCACCCCCGAAAGATCCTTCAGTGGCCCGCTGGTGAACTTCACGTTGCCGATCACATTCCCGCCGTCGTTACCGGCCACCGGCGTGATCGTGTACTGACCGGCGGTGCCGTCCCAGCTGTAGGCACCGGCGGTCCGTTCGACCACGAGCACACCGACGACATTGTCGGACAGCTTCAGGGGATTCGTCCCGGTAACCAGCCGGCATTCCCAACTGCCATCAATCATCGCCTTGCCATTGATCGCGTCCGGGCTGGTCGTGGTGGGCGTCGGCGAGCCACTGGGGGGAGCCGGCGAAACCGACGGCGCGCTCTTGCCGCCGCCATCGCCGCGCAGGAGTGCATAGCCGCCGACCGCGAGCAACGCGAGGACCAACGCAACGGCCAAAGGACCGATCCAATCCTGACGAAGCCAGGCGAGGCGATCCTCGCCGGAGAAGTCCTCGCCCTCCGGCTCATCCCGGGCATCCCCCTGTTCCCGCAGCCCCACCGCGCGGGCATCACGTCCGTAGGCCCGCCGCCCGGGCCCGGAATGGCCGCCGACCCCGGCGCCCTCCTCATGCCGGCCAGCATGTCCACGGCTCCTGGCGCCGGTTCCGCCCGCGCGACCGGCCCGGTCCGCGGTGCCACGCCGGCGCTCGCCGGCGCTCGCCGCACCCCCCTCACCCGATCGCGTCGATCCTGATGACCGGATGGGCTGGGGAGCCGAGACCGGTTGGAGACTGTTGGTGTCGGTCACCGGATTCGGGGTGCGGCGGCGGTCGGCAGGCACACTGCGACCACTCGGTTTGCGCACCGACCGGGAGGGCTGCCAGCCGCTGTCGTCATCCGGCGCGGCGCCGGCACCTCTGGCCTTTCCCGATCCCCGCCGGGGCACCAGGGACGTCCTCTCCGAGGGAGACTCGGGTCGGCGCCCCACCGGCGACAACGGAGTTCCGACCAGGCCACGCGCACCGGTCCCGGCCGGCAACGCGGAGGCGTCTGGCCGGTACAGCGGACGAGCGGTCGTCATCGTCTCCTCGACCCGAGGTACAGCCAGGTCGCCGGGCCGGCCGCTGGCCCGCGACGCATCGGCGTCGACCTCGGCAGCCGCCCGCCGCTCCGGGGCCGCGAGCGCCCGGCCGCGGGCCGGAGCGGACGGCCCGTTCTGGCCGGACAGCCGGTCGGTCGGACCGGCCAACGAGTCCCTCGGNCCAGACNCCCGATNCGCCGNCNCCCGCCAGTCGCTCCCCGTCGCAGCCTCCACCGGCGATCGTCGCCGGGCCACCGGGAGCGGTCCGGAGAGCGGGTCCTGGCGGCCGGGGACCAGTCCGGCGATCCCGTTGGGCCCGTTGGGCGGGAGAGAACGGACGGCATCTCCGGTGCCGGGCAGGGGAGTCCGCCAGCCTGCAAGATCCGCTCCGCCGTCGCGGGGGTCCCGCGGACGATCCTGGCGGGAGCGCAGACGGTCCTGGCGGAAGTGTGGGGGCAGGCCCCCGGTGGCCGGGCCCTGCCGGCCGACGGTGAGGTCGGCGGAGGCGGGGAACGCGCCGTTCCCGCCGGCGGCCTTACCCACGGGAAGGCCGTTGAGGCCCCCGGCGCCGTTGACCCCGGAACCGCCATTGACCCCGGAACCGCCATTGCCCCCGGAACCGCCGTTCGGGCCCCTTTTTCCCGGACCCGGGTCCCTGCCGGGACGACTCGACGCCGATCCCGGCAGATAGGCTTCCGCGCCCCCGAATCCGCGGGGCGGAGTTGATGAGGTCGCGCCCGGACCAGCGGATCCGCCGCCACCGGGACGGACCTCGCCGGCCTCCCGGTTCGGGGCGCCCGGGCCCACTGCGGGCGTGCCCACACCGGGCAGTTGAACACGGGGCAGTTGAACACGGGGCGAGCTGTGCCCGTTCCAGGGATCCGTCGAGGAGTATGCGGTTTGGGGCCCGGCATCAGACGGCGGCGCGGCGGCGGTCACGCCAAAGCTCTCGGGCACCACCGGGAAGGCCGGGCCGGTGACCCGGCTCGGGGTGCCCGACTGGCCCGGAACTCCCCTGAGGTCCGCCGGCGACGTGGGAACGGCCCGGGACGGCAGCGCGGGAACCGGTCGGGCGGAGATCGGAAACCCACCGGTGAACGGGTCCGCGGAAGCCCCNCCCCCCGGTCTCGCCCCGGAGGTGGTTCCCGCCGCCCCGCCGGCCCGTGGGGAACGGCCCATGTGCACCGGTCCCGACGGCGGACCGGTTGGGACCGGGTAGGTCTCCTGACCGGGTCCGCCCACCTGCGGGTCGGACGGCGTCGTAGCCGTCCTGGACGCCGCGGACGGTGGCGGGGAGGCCGAGGGGAGGTAGGACGTCGGCCGGGACGCAGCCGGCGGCGGACCGGCGGAAACCCGAGGACCCCTGGGAACAGGAGGAGCAGGAGAAGCCACCGGAGCGGCGGATGACACCGCCGGGGTGGACGGGCCCGCGGGAGCGGGGGGGGTCACCGAGATGCCCGGCGGGCGTCCACCGGCGGGTCCCGGCGCCGGACCGTCCCAGGTGGTGGTCACGTCGAAGGGATCGGCGGGACGCGCACCGCCGCCTGCCGGCGGCATGGCTGGTCGCGGTCCCGGCGCCGGCTCACGCCGGGACCGGGGGTTCGGATCCCAGGATGTGGGCGCGGGCTCACGGGAGACAGGACGGGCTGCCTGCTCGCCCACCCGCTCCACCGCGAAGAAATCGTCGTCACGACGGGGGGCAGCCGGGCGCCCCGTGGCACCGTTGCGGTCGGTGTCATAGGTCGTCACAGAACTATCACCCGCCTCCGGGTGCGGGCGCCGGGCGTCGGCGACGTTATCCCAGCTTCAGGCATCATGGCCGCTGANCCGCTGTATTTGATCATAGGGCGGCATCTCCTGCCCCCCCTGGTCAGCACGATGCGGGCAGTCATCGTGTGGACGTGCGTCGGGTAAATGTGTGATCTGGTCACGCCGCCGGGTCCCCCGCCCAGCCGGACGAATGCACGTGGAGCAGCCTCGCNCCGGCNGGGGCGGTCTNGGGATGTGNCCCGGANAATCGCACCGCCATGACCGCCCACCGATGCGCGAAGGACGTCCTATCACATCACCGACGAAAAAGCAATAGCACTCTCGTCCGTCGTCCCGTAGCTCATCCAGGCATCTGACAATAGTTCTATCAGCCCACTGTACACTGGTAATCGTCATCGCTTGTCACGGCAGGCGGCATAGATCTCCCGCACGATGCGCTGCGACGACTCGGACTGGACGTTGTCACTGAACCGCTGGTACTCCTCCTGGGTGTAGCCGGCTTCCAACTTCTCCAGCGTGCAGGTGCAATAGCCTTCGTTACCGTTGCTGACGTCGAGGCACGAGCTGAGATATGCCTGACGGACCTCCGGGGAGTAACGGCCCTTCTCCGCCGCGGCCGGGCCGGCCGCGGTCCCGGAGTCCGATCCACCGCCGCCGAGGGCGAGGAATCCGATGACGCCGAGCCCGAGGCAGACGAGAACGACGGCGGCGCCGATCAGCAACGGCGGACGGTCGCGCACGTGCTGGACGAACGCGGTGACCCGTGCCGGCAGCCCGCCGGCCTCGTCGCGCCGGGCCGTCGCCCCGCGCCGGGCCGTCGCCCCGCGCCGAGCCGTCGATTCACGCCGGGAGATGGGCCCGGACGGTGCCCATCCACTGTCGTGCTCGTCGAACGACCCGGCGTACGGCCCCGGCTCGTCGTCCGGATCGTCGTCCCACCGCGATGTGCCGTCCGCCGCACCGCCGGCGGACGGGGCGTACGTCGCCGCCAAGCCCCCGACACGCCGGATCTCGCCGGTCGAGTCGCCGTCGCCCCAGGTCGTCTGCGCCGCGGCCGGCCCGGCGGACGCAGCCACCGGATCGACGGGATCCGCCGCACCCGCGCGGCGGGCCGGACCGGTCAGATCGCCCCGCTCCGACGGCCCGTGCGGTGCAATGACGTCCGCGGCCGGTTCCCCCCACCGGCCGCGCTGGCCGGTGGGGCCGTAGGGTGCCAGCCCCCGCGCGTCCGGCTCTGACGGCGTGGCCACCACCCCGCCCATGGTGCGGGGTGGATCGGTGAGCGCCCCGCCCCAACTCGGCGGTGCCGGAGCCGCTTCCACGGCACCGGGTCCGGCACCGGGTCCGGCACCGGGCGACGAGCCGGCAGCACCGGGCCGCCCACCAAACGAACCGCCCTGCGCTCCTACCTCGGACCCGACCCGACCGGACCCGGGCTCCCCGGCCGGACCGGCACCGAAGGCGGGCCCACCGGGATGGTTGCCGAATCGCGCCGAGGCCGACGAACCAGCCGGCGGCGCTGCCGATGACGGCTGCCAGGTCTGGGCAGCCTCGTCCCAGACGTAGGCACCGTCGTCGCTGACCCAACGGCCGTGCTCGTCGAGGCGCATCTGTCGTCCTTCATGCCGGAGACGGACCGCTTCCAGGGTGCCATGTCGGGTAAGAGGCCGGATCGACCGGGTACCGCCGGTGGTGACACACCATGGGCACATCCGTCGAGCTCGCGCATCAGCGAGCGACACCTCACGCGACGGCTACCGCCTCGCGGGACGCCCGACGACCACGCATGACGTGCGTCGTCGGTCACGGACCGGCGGTCACCATGATCTCCGCCTTCTGGAACTCCTTCAAAGTTGCGTATCCCGTCGTCGCCATTGCCGTGCGCAGACCGCCGGCCAGGTTGAGGACACCGGTTCTGGTCGCCGTGCCCGGACCGGTCACGATCTGCGCGAGCGTCCCGGTCGGGGTCACCGGCGACCAGCGTCCCCGCGGCAGGTCGGAGTGCAGCACGTCCATCGGCCAGGCCCCGCCCTGGCCCGGGGCCTCCCGTGCGGCCGCGAGCGCCGCGTCCACCATGACCGCGTCCGCGCCGCAGGCCACCGCCTTCGCGACGTCGCCGCCAGTCCGAAGATCACCATGCACGACGACGTGGACGTAGCGGCCGCCCGACTCGTCGAGATAACGCATGCGCGCACCGGCCGCATCCGCGATCGCGGTGGCAAGCGGCACGCCGACCCCGAGCTCGTCCCGGGTGCGGTCACCGAAGCCGGACCCGACGCCCACGATGACACCGGCCGCCCCGGTGCGCATGAGGTGCAGTGCGGTGGAGAACGACGCGCACCCGCCGACCAGCACCGGGATGTCCAGCTGGCCGATGAACCGTTTGAGGTTGAGCGGCTCGCTGCGGCGGGACTGATGCTCCGCCGAGACCGCCGTACCGTGGATGACGAGCAGATCGATCCCGGCGGCCAGCACGTGCGGGCACAGGGCCTTGACCTTCTGCGGACGCAGCGCCGCGGCCACGACCACCCCCGCGTCCCGAAGCTCGGTGAGACGCTGCGCGATCAGCCCCGGCTGGACCGGCGCGGAGTACAACGCGCGCAGCCGCTCGGTCGCCGCGTCCGGGCCCTGGGCGGCCCCGATCTTGCTGAGCTCGGCGATGTGGTTCTCCGGCTCCTCGTACCGGGTCCACAGCCCCTCGATGTGCAGAACACCGAGACCACCGAGCCGGCCGAGCGCGATCACCGACGCGGGTGAGGTCACCGCGTCGGCCGGAGCGGCCACGAGCGGCAGGTCGAACCGGTAGGCGTCGATCTCCCAGGCGAGCGAGACGTCCGCCGGGTCACGGGTCCGACGGGACGGAATGATGCCGACGGCGTCGAGACCATACGCGATCCGCGCGCTCTTGCCGATGCCGATCTCGACCTCTGCCACTGCTGGCGCCTCCTGATTGGGCCGGCGGGCTCGTGCCGACCGGAAAACTGACGTATCTGCTCCACGACTGACCGAACATCCCGGTGACCATCCGATCGGGTGGCCACCGGCTCGTCCCACCCTGCCGAGGTGACCGCGCCCGAGACACGACGGCCGTCACCGGCCTGGGGACGGCCCGGCGACGGCCTGGTCGGTCGCGCGACGCGATGGCGTCAGCGCGCGGAGTTGTAGTTTGGCGCCTCGACGGTCATCTGGATGTCATGGGGGTGGCTCTCGATCAGCCCCGCCGAGGTAATACGGATCAGCTGCGCCTCGTCCTGCATCCGCCGGATGGTGGGCGAGCCGGTGTAGCCCATCGCCGCCCGCAGACCGCCGACCAGCTGATGGGCCACGGCCGCCAGCGGACCCCGGTAGGGCACCTGGCCCTCGACGCCCTCGGGAACCAGCTTGTCATCGGAGAGCACATCGTCCTGGAAGTACCGATCCTTCGAGTACGACCGCGCGCCGCCGCGGCTACGCATGGCGCCGAGTGAGCCCATACCCCGGTAAGCCTTGTACTGCTTGCCGTTGATGAAGATCAACTCTCCCGGGCTCTCGTCGACACCGGCCAGCAGGCTGCCCAGCATGACCGTGTCGGCGCCGACGGCGATGGCCTTCGCGATGTCACCCGAGTACTGCAGGCCGCCGTCGCCGATCACCGGCACACCGTGCTCCCGGGCGATGCGCGATGCCTCGTAGATGGCCGTGACCTGGGGGACGCCGACGCCGCTCACCACCCGGGTGGTACAGATCGAGCCGGGCCCGACCCCGACCTTGATGGCGTCCGCCCCGGCCGCGATCAGCGCCGCCGCGCCGGCTCCGGTCGCCACGTTGCCACCGATCACGTCGAGCGGCCGACCGTCCACCCCGGTCGGCATGTCGGTCTTGATCCGGCGCACCACGTCGGGCACGGCTCGATGATGCCCGTGCGCGGTGTCCACGACGAGGAAGTCGACCCCGGCGGCGACGAGGACCTGGGCGCGCTTGTAGGCATCCTCCCCCACGCCGACGGCGGCGCCGACCATCAGCCGGCCGTCGGTGTCCTTGGTGGCATGCGGGTACTGCTCCCGCTTGGTGAAGTCCTTGACGGTGATCAGACCGCGCAACCGGTCACGCTCGTCCACGATCGGCAGCTTCTCGACCTTGTGGCGGCGGAGCAGGGCGAGCGCGTCCTCCGGCGAGACGCCCACCGGTGCGGTGATCAGCGGCATCGGAGTCATGACGTCCTGCACTCGACGCGAGTAGTCCCGCTCGAAGCGGATGTCCCGGTTCGT
The DNA here is from genome assembly GCF_000732115.1 of Frankia sp. CeD. Taxonomy (NCBI): domain Bacteria; kingdom Bacillati; phylum Actinomycetota; class Actinomycetes; order Frankiales; family Frankiaceae; genus Frankia; species Frankia sp. CeD. Next base: position 243,523 of record NZ_JPGU01000002.1, on the reverse strand, counting down.
CACGATGCCGACCAGCCTGCCGTCGGATTCCGTCACCGGGACACCCGAGATCCGGTACCGCGCCATGAGGACGTTCGCGTCCTCCAGGGTGGCGCCGGGTCCGCAGGTCACCGGCGCGGTGATCATCCCGGACTCGGAACGCTTCACCATGTCGACCTGCTGCGCCTGTTCGTCGATCGAGAGGTTGCGGTGCAGCACCCCGACCCCGCCCTGGCGCGCCATCGCGATGGCCATGCGGGCCTCGGTCACCGTGTCCATGGCCGACGACACCAACGGCACGGCGAGATCGATGCTCCGCGACAGGCGGGTCGTCGTGTCCGCCTCCGCCGGTACCAGATCGGAGGCGGCCGGAAGCAGCAGCACGTCGTCGAAGGTCAGCCCGAGCATCGCCAGCTTCGGCGGTACCGCGGCGGCCTCGGCCCCCAGCAGGTCGGGACGCGCGCCGACGTGGGTGCCCACCCCGGCCGGCAACGTGAAATCGGTGGCGAGGGGACCGTTCATGGCACCTTCCATTCCGCGTTGACCGAGGCCGCGGACCCAGACCGACGCCGCGGCACGAGCCCGCCCGCCGTCCTGGAGTGACGGGCCGCGCGCAACGGCGAAAAAGTCTACCTACTACCAGAACCGGGTTACCAGAACTGGGCTACCAGAATCGGGCACCGAGCGGCGGCACGGACTCCATCGTAGAGGTCACCGGCACCTATCGGCGGTTCCAGCGTGACCGACATCGCCATGGATGACATCTTCCTATACCACAGCGCCGTCCAACGTGCCTGATCCGGACCCACGCGCCCGGCAGAACAGCGGACCGACCACGACGGACCATGTCCGGAGGGCCGCACATCGGTGCCGAGACTCCGGATCGGGACCACTAAGCAGTCCGGGCAAGCGTAGCGTGGTCGTCGTGAGCGACGAGCCTGTCGACCCCTTCGCGGGCGACCCCGAGGATCCGGCTGCCGAGCTCGCGCGCCTCGACTCCGTTGACGACCTCGACCTGCTCGAACCGCTGTCCTTGCACGAGCGGGAGGAAGTCCTCGCCGAGCTGGGGGACCTCGACGTCTTCCGCACGCTGCTCGAGCCGCGCGGCTACCGCGGCCTTGTCGTCGACTGCGAGGGCTGCGCCGAGCCCCACTTCTTCGACTGGGACCTGCTGGTCGGCAACCTGCGCAACCTTCTCAACGAGGGGCGGACGAGAGTCCACGAGCCGGCGTTCGCGCCGAACCCGTCGTGCTACGTCAGCTGGGAGTACGCTCGCGGCTTCGCCGACGGGATCTACGAGGCGTCCGCCGCCTCGGAGGCGGACTCGCGCTGAGGCGGCCCCGCGTCGCCGCCTGGCCGGACACCCGGCCGGGTAGATCCCGCGTGCCGGGGATGACCCCGGCCGGGGTGGATGCCGCGCGCCGGCAGAGCGCGGCCGGCGGTGGCCACGCTAATTCCCGCTCAGGCCGTGTGACCGGCCGACCACCGGGGTAGGCGTTCGACCGTCAACAGAAGTTCCGCCGGACCTGCGGATCCGGCGCGGTCGGTCGGCCATGACGGAACACGGCGCCGGCCGGGAGTCCCGCGGCCGACTCGGACCCTGATCCGCCTGAGATCCCTGGACATCCAGGGACTTCCCGACCGTGTAACGGCCGGGCGGAACGACCCGTGACGCAGGCTCACCCGGGTGAAATTTCAAGATCATCCAAAGGGTGGCCCAGTACTACGGTGAAGCGGCGGCGCTTGCCGCTCAGGTCGAAAGGGGGCTCAGACCGATGACCGACGTCCGACGACTTCCAGGCCCCGGCGCGGAAAAGTGGGAATGGCAGCTGCACGGGGCGTGCCGTGGTGAGAGCACGGAGCTCTTCTTCCACCCGGAGGGCGAACGGGGGCCGGCCAGAGCCGCCCGTGAGGCCGCGGCCAAGGCGGTCTGCGCCCGCTGCCCGGTCATCCGCGACTGCGGTGAGTACGCGCTGACCGCCCGGGAGCCCTATGGCGTATGGGGCGGGCTGAGCGAGTCCGAACGGGATGCGATCCTCACCGGCCGCTCCCGGCGGGGGGCCGCGAGACGCACCCCGGCCCGCCCCGGACTCGCACCGGCCTGCTGAAGGAGGGCCGCCGGGTGCCGATAGGCGGACGGGTCGGGATATCCGGTCCTGGTCTCCTGGATCACCCACGACGGGTGAGTGACCCGGCAGCGACCCAACGCGCCGACGGCCCAACGCGCCGGAGCCCGGTCGATCCTCTGGGACCGACCGGGCTCCGGACGTACCGGGGCCCGGGGGCCGGGCCGCACCCGGCGGGGCCCCACGACGCCAATCCGGTCAGAAACCCGGGCCCTGCGGGTGGCTGTGCCCGTGGCCGTGGCCGTGGCCGTCCTGGGGAGCGGGCTCCGCCGGCTTCTCGACGACCAGGCCCTCGGTGGTGATGAGCAGAGCCGCGATCGAGGCGGCGTTCGCCACCGCCGACCGGGTGACCTTGACCGGGTCGATGACGCCGGCCGCGATCAGATCGGTGTACTCGCCGGTGGCCGCGTTGTACCCACGACCCGGCTCGAGCTCCTTGACCTTGGAGACGATGACCGCGCCCTCCAGACCAGCGTTGCGCGCGATCCACGACAGCGGGGCGTCGAGCGCGCGGCGCACGATCCGCACCCCGGCGAGCTCGTCCCCGGTGCGACCGAGCCCGTCATCGAGCACGGACGCCACGTGGGTGAGCGCGGAACCGCCGCCGGCGATGATGCCCTCCTCGATGGCCGCGCGGGTAGCCGACACGGCGTCCTCGAGGCGGTGCTTCCTCTCCTTGAGCTCCACCTCGGTGGCGGCGCCGACGCGGATGACCGCGACCCCACCGGCGAGCTTGGCCAACCGCTCCTGCAGCTTCTCGCGGTCCCAGTCGGAGTCGCTGACCTCGATCTCCTGCTTGAGCTGACGCACCCGATCGGCGATCGAGGAGGCCTCGCCAACCCCGTCAACGATGGTGGTGTTGTCCTTGTCCACCACGACCCGCCGGGCCCGGCCCAGGTCGGCCAACGTCACCGCGTCGAGGGAAAGACCGACCTCCGAGGCCACCACCTGGCCGCCGGTGAGCACGGCGATATCCTGCAGCAGTGCCTTGCGGCGGTCCCCAAACCCGGGAGCCTTGACCGCGACGACCTGGAAGGTCTTGCGGATCGAGTTCACCACCAGGGTGGACAGGGCCTCGCCCTCGACCTCCTCGGCGATGATCAGTAGCGGCTTGCGCTCCTGGACGACCTGCTCCAGCACGGGCAGGATCTCGTTCAGCGCCGAGATCTTGCCCGGGTAGAGCAGGACGTAGGCGTCCTCGAGCACGGCCTCCTGGGCCTCGGCGTCCGTGACGAAGTACGGCGAGATGTAGCCCTTGTCGAACTGCATGCCCTCGGTCAGTTCAAGGTCCAGCCCGAGGGTCTGGCTCTCCTCGACCGTGATGACGCCGTCCTTGCCGATCTTGTCGATCGCCTCGGCGATCAGTTCCCCGACCTGCGGGTCCTGAGCGGAGATGGCGGCGACCTGGGCGATGGTCTCCTTCGAGTTGACCTCGATGGCCTGCTTCAGCAGTGCCGCGGAGACGGCCTCGACGGCGGCCTCGATGCCCAGCTTCAGCGTCAGTGGGGCGGCCCCCGCGGTCACCTGCTTGAGACCGAAGCGCACCATCTCCTGGGCTAGCACGGTCGCCGTCGTGGTGCCGTCGCCAGCCACGTCGTTGGTCTTGGTGGCGACTTCCTTCGCGAGCTGGGCGCCCAGGTTCTCGTAGGGGTCCTCCAGCTCGATCTCGCGCGCGATCGTCACCCCGTCATTGGTGATCGTCGCGGCGCCGTAGTGCTTGTCGATGACGACATTGCGACCACGCGGGCCGATCGTCACCTTGACCGCGTTGGCCAGGGCGTTCACCCCGTGCTCGAGCGCGCGGCGGGCGTCCTCGTTGAACGTCAGAATCTTCGGCATACCTGGTTGTCCTCCCGACACCGAATACCGGTGAAAAACAGCAGGAGCGCGCCCCGCCGGCGAGCCCGGCGGAAACCGGGCGGCCGCCAGCGGGACGCGCCCCTTGGTGCTACCGGCGAGCGACCTACTTCTCGATGATCGCGAGGACGTCGCGAGCGGAGAGCACGAGGTACTCCTCGCCCGAGTACTTGACCTCGGTGCCGCCGTACTTGCTGTAAAGCACCACGTCGCCGACCTTGACGTCGAGCGGGACGCGCTTGCCGTCCTCGAACCGACCCGGGCCGACCGCGAGAACGATGCCCTCCTGGGGCTTCTCCTTCGCCGTGTCCGGAATCACGATCCCGGACGCGGTGGTCTGCTCCGCGTCGGAGGGCTGCACGACGATGCGGTCCTCGAGCGGCTTGATAGCAACCTTGGTGGCGGTCGTCACGATCGACCTCCCCCTTCCTGCGCTGGATGAGAGAGCGACCCTGGCGGCCTGCCGTCGCGGGTGAACAGGCGCCTGTTGTCGCTGGCACTCTCACGTGCCGAGTGCCAACTTAGCACCCGCGCCGCAGACGTCAACCAAGACGGTCGGATCTGTCAAGACGGCAGGAATTCGGGTCGNCCCGAGCCGGCCTGGCCAAGGCCCGGCTCTCCTTCGCGACGGCCCGTTCCCGCCGGTCGGCGCCCGGCGCCACGAGGCCCCATGAGCACATGAGCACATGAGCACCCGGGGACATGGGGGGCACCATGAGGACATGATCTGGATGTGGGAGGCCAAGGCGGCGCCCGGCCGGGCGAGCGGCCTGCGGGACTGGGCGATCGATGCGCTCGCGGGGCGGGACGGCGAGGTCTACGTCAGCAGCCAACGGGGCGAGGATCTCGTCGTCATCATGCTACGGACGCCGCCCGATGCGGGCATGTCCGTACAGNCCNCNGGGNACNCCCGCTGTCCGCTGCCGAAGCCACCGGCCGAGCTGGCGAACGGCGATCCGCATACCTGGCAGTTCGAGCAGGTACACCCGCCGCACTGATCGGCCGCGTCCGGCACTGCCGCGTCCGGGCCGTGTCCGGCACCCGGCCAGGGCCGGATCACCCGGAGGCCGAACCACCCATCGGAAAGGGACCGCCAAGCGGAACAGGACTACCCGTCGGACGGGGCCGACTGACCGGGGCACGTCCCGTCCGGTGCGCACGCCATCCCAATGTCCCGCGCGTCGATCTCCCGCCTGGCGGCGTCGCAGGCGGCCGCTCCGTGCGTGGGGTCCACGGCAAGCATGTGGGCAGCGACACGCCGCAACAGATCGATGAAGGTCGCCCGTTCCGCCGCAGTCAGCGGGGAGAGCACGTGCTGATCGACGAGAAGCCGATCCTCCTGGCTGGCCCGGTACAACTGGNCCCCGTGCTCCGTCGCGGTGATGATCCGGGCCCGCCGGTCCGCGGGATCGGGGTGCCGCTCAACCAGGCCGGCCCGCTCCAGATCATCGACCAGGCGGACCATCACCGTCCGGTCGATGCCGAACCGACGGGCCACCTCGATCTGGTTGCGCGCCTCACCCTCGACCGCGGCACCGAGAACGTGCAGCCCACGCAGCCCGCCGGGCACCCGGCCGACGGCGGCGGCCGAAGCGGCCGCATAGCCGTACCGCACCTGCCCCAATAGCCAGCCGAGGTCCTTCCCCGGGCCGTCGGGGAGGCTCTCCAGCCCCGGGGGAAGCCCGGCGGCCACCGCCGCGTCGCTCACCCTCACAAGGTACAGGCCCACAGAGGAATAATCTACCGCGATATAAGTGCTTAAGTAGACAATCTACTGTTAAGATGTTCCATGAATCCGATCTTCCCGTCAAAGAAGATCGATCATATTGATGATCGAATAATGATGGAGGGTTCCCCCGATGCCGCACCTGCTGCACGTCGACTCGAGCCTCGCCACCGAGAGCTCGACGTCCCGATCGATCGCCACCATCTTCGCCGAGGCCTGGCGCGAGGCGCACCCAGACGGGATCATCACCTATCGTGATCTGTCTGTCACCCCTCCTCCGCACCTGGACTGGGCGACCGTGTCGGCGAGGTTCACCCCGCCCGAGCAGCTCTCGGCGGAGCAAGCCGAGGCGGTCAAGAAAGGAGAGGAGCTGATCGCCGAGGTGGAGGCGGCAGACGAGTACCTGCTGTCGGTACCGATGTACAACTACGCGGTGCCGTCGACGTTCAAGGCGTGGATCGACCAGATCATCGTCATGGGACGCACGGTGCGGCAGGCTCCGGACGACAGCGCCCTCACCGGCAAGAAGGTGACGGTGGTCACCGCCCAGGGCGGGTCCTACGGGCCAGGCACACCCAAGGAGGGCTGGGATCACCAGNAGCCCTACGTGGCACACATCCTGGCGGCACTCGGCGCCACGGACATCGAGTTCATCCGCGTCGAGATGACGCTCGCCCCGGTGAATCCNGCGCTGGCCGAGTTCATCGACCTGTTCCAGCGCTCCAAGGCGGAGGCGGCGGCCGCGGCTCGGCTACGCGCCTCCGTCTGAGCCGTCCGCCCCACCCGTCGCGCGCCCGGCCGTAGACAGGCCGGGACGCCGGCGGGATACGAGGAGAGGACGGCTGGCCGGGCTGTACCGCCTGGTGACGGTGGGGTCAGGCGGGNGTCAGGGCTCGACCCGAGAGGTGATGAGCAACGTCGCCTCGACGCGGTCGAGCAGCTCCGCGTAACCAACGGTGTCGATCTTCCGGACCCGCATCACGTAGGCATCTCCACCGGAAGGCTGGTAGTAACCGCGGCGCAGCCCAATGTCGACAAAGCCAAGCCGGCTGTAGAGAGCACGGGCCGCCTGGTTGTCGGTGCGGACCTCCAGCCCACAGTTGCGGGCACCGGCCCGCCGGGCGTCGCGCAGCAAGGCGATCATCAGACGGGCGCCCACCCCCCGCCCGCGCATCCGGGGCACGACGCCGATCGTCTGGATGTAGGCGCCGTCCTCGGCGAGCGCCAGCCCCGCATAACCGACGATCGCGGACGTGTCGTGCGTCGGGACGCCCTGTGGACGCCACAGCGCCGTCAGGTACCGCCGCTGCTCGCCCTGCGCGAGTTCGGACCAGAACAGCTCGGCCGTCCACGGATCGATGTCGAATACCGTCTGCTCCAGCTCGGCGACCATCGCCACGTGCCACCAGCGCATCGGAGCCAGGAGCAGATCCGGCCCATCCGGACCGGCGGGGNGTGGTCGCGGCTGCGTCAAACCGTGACCGGCTTCGGTGTGTGCGGTTCGGCCGCGTCCGGCCGCCGCAGGTAGAGCGGGACGAGGGGCTGGGGAGCACGCCCGGCCAGCACGTCGGCCCCGGCGAGACCGACGAGCAGCTCTGGCCGGGGATAGCCGTCGTCCGGCTGACCTGCGCCGGGCGCGGGCACCTCCCCGGCGGTGGCACCGGCCGTGGTACCGGCGAGTTCGGCGAAGATCTCCGGGTAGAGCACCGTTCCCGGGCCNACGACGCGGTCGACACCGAGGCCGCGCAGGAACCGGACGACGTCGGCCGGACGGCCAACGGCCGGATCGCCGACCCGCACCCCGTCGCGGTAACAGGCCCAGAAGACCTCGCGCCGACGGGCATCCGTCACGACGGCGACGGAGCCGCCGGTGGCGGCACCGATGGCATCCAGCGAGCACACCCCGTGCACCGGCACGCCTAGTGCGTCGGCGAAGGCGGCGGCGGTCACCATCCCGACCCGCAAACTGGTGAACGGCCCGGGACCGGCGCCCACGACCACGGCGTCGAGATCGGTAGGGCGGGCACCCCCCTCGGCGAGCACCGCGCGCATCGACGGCGCCAGCAGCTCCCCGTGGCGGCGGGCGTCGACGGTGACCATGACCGCTCGCGGCCACACGTGCACCCCGGGCGCGGCGNGCTCACCACCCGTCCCACTCACCGGCCGCGCGGGGTCGGACGACGTCAGCTCGGCGAGCGCAACCGAGCACGCTGCCGTGGATGTGTCAAGAGCCATCACCAGCACTCGTCCAGACTACGGATCGCCTCGCCGACCACGGCGGGCACCCACCCCACCACCACGATGCCACCGATGTCACGCCGCGCGCGGCGGGNCGATGCGGGGAGTCTCAACTCACCGGCGCACGTGCGCGCAGCCGTTCGATCCAGCTGGCCCCGGACGGGACGAGGCGGACTATCCGAGTCTCCCCGACCTCGTCGGCACGTGGCCGGGAGATCACGATCTCCAGATGATCCTGCGTGAGACGTTCCGCGAGACCGGCACCCCACTCGACCACGGTGACCGAGGTGTCGACGTCGGCGTCGAGGTCGAGATCGTCGACCTCGACGACCCCACCGAGCCGGTAGGCGTCCACGTGCACGAGGGGAATCCGCCCGTCCGGGTAGATCCGGGCAAGCACGAACGTCGGCGAGGTGACCGTTTCCCGCACGCCCAGCCCGGCCGCGATCCCCTGGGCCAGAACCGTCTTGCCCGCGCCGAGCGGGCCGGAGAGCACGAGCAGGTCCCCGGGCCGCAGCAGGGTAGCCAACCAGGCCCCGAACTCCCGCATGCGCTCCGCCGTGGACACCTCGACCGTGTTCATGCGCCTTCCGTCGTCGCCTCGCTCCGGGGCCCGCGTGGGGAGACGGAGGATGTCTCGGACCGCGCCGACCGACCGGTCCGTCCCGACCCCGACCGACCGGTCCGTCCCGACCGACCTGTCTGTGCCGGCGCCGACCGACCTGTCTGTGCCGGCGCCGACCGGCCTGTCTGTGCCGACCCCGACCGCGGGCGCGGCATGGCGCGTGGCGCCGTCGCCTGCCGCGCAATCTCCCGGATTGCGGCGTTCACCACGTCCGGGCGTTCCAGCATGATGGCGTGCCCGGCGCCCTCCTCGACGATGAGCTCCGCCCGGGGCAACGCCTCCGCCAGGGTACGGCTGTGGGCGAGCGGGGTCATCAGGTCAACGTCCCCGACGATGAGCACGGTCGGGATCTCCGCCAGTCGCTCGGCCGCCGCGAGCCGATCGTGGTCGAGCAGGGTGGGCAGGAACGCCGCGATGACCGGGATCGGGGTGTCCGCGACCATGGTCTCCAGGAAGGAGACCACCGACGGCGGCAGTTCGGTCGATCCGAACCCGATGCGCCGCGTCAGCTCCCACGACAGGTCGCTGCCCCGCCGCCGGGCACGTTCGAGCAGGCTCGGCGCGTGCCGCATACCAACCGCGAAACCCGGCAGAACGCGGCGGACCACCCCGGTCACCGACGCCGGCAGCCCGAAGGTCAGCCGGGCCAGCTCACCGGCGCTGGTGGCGAGCAGGGCCACCCCGACGATGCGGTCATCGAACAGTTCCGGGTGGGTGTCGGCCAGGCCCAGCACCGTCATGCCGCCCATCGAATGGCCCACCAGGATAATCGGCCCCCGGGGGACCCGCTCGGTGATCACCCGGAAGAGGTCGTCGGCGAGTGCGTCGATAGTGCAGTTCTTGACCTCGGACGGCCCGGAACGCCCATGCGCCCGCTGATCGTAGAAGACCATCCGGCCGAGGTCTGTCAGCGCCCGCTGCTGCAGGATCCAGGAATCGGCCGTGACGCAGAACCCGTGGACGAACACCAGCGTCACCGGGGCGTCCGACGGGCCGGTCTCCTCGATATACAGCGGAACACCGTCCCCCGCGATCACGGTGGTGACCCAGCCCCCGATCGGCCCCATCCGCGCGTCGGACGCGAGATCGGCCGTCTCACGCCGACGGCGGATCANCCGCCGCTCGGCGACCAGGCCCGCCGCGACGGCGGCGGCACCAACCACCCCGAGCGATCCCGTGGCCCGAGCCGTGCGGGAACCCGCGATCGCACCCACGGTCTTCGCCATCGGCGCCACCTCTCCTCGGTGCCTCTTCTGCACCGATGATGCACCCGGCCACGCCGGCCGACGGGCCCCCCGGCCGGGACGTGGGGGGCGTCGGCCGGGACCTGGGGACGTCGGATGCGCGGCCGGGGAAGATCACCGGTCCTGTGCGCGGATCCCGTGCTCAGGCGAAGCCCGGCATCGGGAAGGCTGCGGTCAGCTCGGTGACCTGCTCCCGGACCCGGGTGATGGTCGCGGTGTCGCCGACCACGGCGGCCTTGACGACATCGTCGATCCAGCCGGCGAGCACCGGCATGTGACCGACCCCCAGACCGCGGGTGGTGATGGCGGCGGTTCCCAGCCGGATACCGGACGGGTCGAAGGGCCTGCGCTGGTCGAAGGGCACCGCGTTGTAGTTCAGCTCGATCCCGGCCTGGTCGAGCGCCCGGGCCGCGGGCTTGCCACCGATGTCCCTGCTGGTCAGGTCGATCAGGATCAGATGGTTGTCGGTACCGCCGGTGACCAGGTCGAAGCCCCGCTCCACCAGGGCCTCGGCCAGCGCGCGGGCGTTCGCCACGACCGCGTGCGCGTAGTCGCGGAACGCGGGTGCCGCCGCCTCGCGCAGTGCGACGGCGATCGCCGCGGTGGTGTGGTTGTGCGGCCCGCCCTGCAGGCCCGGGAACACCGCCTTGTCGATCGCGGTGGCGTGCTCGGCGTCGGAGAGGAGCATCGNCCCACGCGGGCCGCGCAACGTCTTGTGCGTGGTGGTGGAGATCACCGGGGCGTGCCCCACCGGCGAGGGGTGTGCCCCACCCGCGATCAGCCCGGCGATGTGCGCGATGTCCGCGACGAGCACCGCCCCGACCTCCCGCGCGATCGCGGCGAACCCCGGGAAGTCGATCGTCCGAGGGATCGCCGTACCGCCGCAGAAAATAATCCTGGGACGCTCGGCCAGAGCGAGGTCGCGCACCTCGTCCAGGTCGATGCGGCCGGTGTCGGCGCGCACGCCGTACCGGACACTGCGGAACCACGTGCCGGTCGCGGAGACGCTCCAGCCGTGGGTCAGATGGCNGCCCATCGGCAGCGACAGGCCCATCACGGTGTCCCCCGGCTCGGCGAAGGCCAGATAGACGGCGAGGTTCGCCGGGGAACCCGAGTACGGCTGGACGTTGGCGTGCTCGACCCCGAACAGCGCCTTGGCACGGTCGACCGCAAGCGTCTCGATCGGATCGATGACCTGCTGGCCCTCGTAGTAACGCCGACCGACGTAGCCCTCGGAGTACTTGTTGGTCAGCACGGAGCCGGACGCCTCCAGCACCGCGGTAGAGACGTAGTTCTCCGACGCGATCAGCCTGATCGACGAGAACTGGCGCGTGGCTTCGGCCTCGACGAGACCGGCGAGTTCGGGATCGGCGACGGCGAGGTGGGGAATCGGTGGTTGATGCACCTTGACCTCCGGCAGGTCTGATCCGGCCGGGGGTGCCCAGGCGCGCGGCACCGTTCCGCTCGATCGCTCCCCGGTGGTCAGTTCCACCTCGATGCGCCAGTCACGACTCCGGGCCGAGTCTAGGGGATGAGCCCCGCCCCACAGCACCGGATCCACGCCGGTGCGACGCGTCGCGACGGCACCGGGCGTCGCGAAGACGACAAATGTCGTGAAGACGACAAGCCGGGCGCAGGCCACAGCACCGACGTCCACCGGACCGGGTGGGAGCGGGCCGACTACCGTGGAAGTGCCGCCCCGGCTGGATCGGCTGGATCGGCTGGATCGAGAAGCCGGGAGCGGACGGATCCAGTGGGATCAGATCGATCAGCGAGTGTGGACCGGAGGCGGAGATCGTGCGGCTGAGGTGGCACAGGAGCAAGGACATCCCGGCGAGCGCAGGCCGTCGTCTGACGGGCCCGGAGCGCGCCGCCGCACTAGGGGTGCCGGACGACACCGAGCCGGCCGAGGGCCCCGGCGCCGCGGCTCCGGCTCCGGTGCCGGCCGGGCCGGTGATGCTGACACTGACCNCCCGCTCCCGCCTCGAGGAGGCCGAGCGCGAGGCCGCCGTCTCCCGTCCCGTGCGTCGGCGGATGGAGCGCGGCTCGCTCGGCGGCCACGTGTCGCCCACCGGCGGTCACGGTTCCGGCGGTGCCTGCGGCCCCGGCGGCTGCGGCTGAGCCCGCATCCCGCATCCCGCATCTTCGACTCGTCCGGCGCCGCCCGGCGGGCCGTCAGACGTAGCGGCGGGGGNCCCNAG
>NZ_JPGU01000002.1:226798-231517 GCF_000732115.1 Frankia sp. CeD | reverse complement strand
GCTNNCGATCTCATAGTTGATGGTGCCCAGCGCCGCGGCCCAGTCGTCCGCGGTCGGTTCGCCGCGGTCGCCGGGGCCGAAGAGCAGCACCTCGTCGCCGGCCGCCACCTGGTCGTCACCCACGTCGAGGACGAACTGATCCATGCAGACCGTGCCGGCGATGCGTCGGCGCCGCCCGCCGAACAGCACCTCCGCGGTGTTCGTCGCGGACCTGGGGATGCCGTCGGCGTAGCCCAGCGGCACCACGGCGAGCGTCGTCTCGCGTGTTGTCGTGTACCGGTGCGCGTAGGAGNNGNNGNTTCCCGCCGGTACCCGCTTGGTCAACGCGGCGTGCGTCGTCAGCGTCATCGCGGGGCGCAGGCCAAAGGCCGCCGGCGGCCCGATCTCCGGACCCGGGGACAGTCCGTAAACGGACACTCCCGGTCGAACCAGGTCGAAATGCGCCTCCGGGCTGACCAGGGTAGCCGCCGAGTTCGCCAGATGCCGCACGGACGGGTGTAGCCCCGCCTTCGTGGCGATGTCGATCGCATCCCGGAAACGCCCGATCTGACCCTGCACCGTGGGATGCCCGGGGGCGTCGGCGAACGCGAAGTGGCTCCACACACCGATCACCTCGATCACGCCCTCGGCCTCGAGTGCCGCCCCGGCGTCGCACAGCGCCGGCCAGTCGGCCTCCGTGGCTCCCGCCCGGCCGAGGCCCGTGTCCGCCTTGAGGTGCACCCGGGCGGTACGGCCGGTCCGCCGGGCCGCGGCGGCGGCCTCCTCGAGCGCCCAGCCCGCGGACGCGGACAGGTCGACATCCGCGGCGATGGCGGCGGCGAACGATTCACCGGGCGCCGCGAGCCAGGACAGCACCGGGACGGTGAACCCGGCCGCGCGCAGGGCGAGCGCCTCCTCAAGGAACGCCGTGCCGAGCCAGGTGGCCCCGCCCTCCAGGGCCGCCCGTGCGCACGGGATCATGCCGTGGCCGTAGCCGTCAGCCTTGACGACCGCCATGGTGGCGGCGTCGCCTGCCCGGGCGACGAGGGCGGTCACCGACGTGCGGACCGCGTCGAGATCGATGACGGCACAGGAACGAAGATCATTCCCGGCCGGAGAACCGGCTCGCTGTTCGGTCACGCCGTCACGCTACTCCGCGTGGCATCCGTCGCCGGTCAAGCAGGTCGCCGATGACCTGGGGCAGGAGGGCGGGCAGATCATTCGCTGCCAGCGGCGCCGGGGCCCGCTCGGCGGCCCGGCCGTGCAGATAGGCGCCGACCGCCCCGGCCGTCGCGGGGGCGAGCCCGGCGGCGAGCAGCGAGCCGATCAGGCCGGTCAGCACGTCACCGGTCCCGGCGGTCCCCAGCCATGCCGATCCGGTCGTGTTGACCAGCGCCGATCCATCCGGCCGCACGACGAGTGTGCGGGCGCCCTTGAGCAGGATCACCGCTCCCGTCGCCGCCGCGGCCCGCCGGAGAACAGCGAGCCGATCGTCGGCGAGTTCGGCGACGGTGGCCTGCGCGTCCCGGCCAAGGGCGACCGAGACGAACCGCTGGAACTCGCCCTCATGCGGTGTGATCAGCACNGGCGCCGCCCGCTCGGCGNNGGCGGGCCGCGCCGCGATGATCTCGGCAAGCGGGTCGAGGCCCCCCGCGTCGACCAGGACCGGAAGGTCCGTCGCCAGCAACGCCGTCAGCAGGGTACGGACCGCGGGTCCCGGCGCCAGGCCTGGGCCGATCGCCCAGGCCTGGACCCGGCCGGCGGCCAGCATCGTGTCGGCGTCACCGGCCTCGATGACGGTCACGACGGCCTCGGGATGCGCCATCCGCACGAAATCGCCGGCCCTGCTCACGACCGCGCCGACGGCCTCGCCCGCGACCTTCTCGGCGTGCCCCGCGGTCACTACCCGCAGGTACCCGGCGCCACCACGCAGCGCGCCGCCGACCGCGAGCACCGCGGCGCCCGGATAGGCGTCGCTGCCGGCGACGAGGCCGAGGACCCCGCGACTGTACTTGGACGCCGTCGGGCTGGGAACGGGCAATGCCGCGGCGACGTCGGCGTCGTCGAGAGCGCACAGGTCGGGTTCAGGCAGGTCCAGTCCGATGTCGACCAGCTCGACGGGGCCGGTGTGGGCGGCACCGGGCATGAGCCACAGGCCGCGTTTGCGGGTACCGAAGGTGACGGTACTGCTCGCCCGGACCGCCGGCCCCGCGACGGCCCCGGTGTCCGCGTCCACCCCGCTGGGGACGTCGACCGCCACCGTCCGTTCGGGGGGTGCCAGAACGGCGAGCCGGGCGTACGGCTCGCGCAGCCCGCCCCGGCCCCCGATGCCGAGCAACCCGTCCAGCACCAGATCGGCGGCGGCGAACAGGATACGCAGCCGCTCATCGTCGATCGGCTGCCCCGCACCCGCCGGACCGCCCGCGCCCACCACCGGACCCGGATGGTGCAGTCGGCCACCGGCCGCAAGCAGGGCTGCGGTGCCTTCCGGGTGGGTGCGGCCGGGTGCCACCGCATCAATCCGCGCCCCTCGGGCGGCCAGCCGCGCTCCGGCCCAGAGGGCGTCACCACCGTTGTCGCCACCGCCGGCGAGCACGACGACGCGGGCACCGTAGACCCGCCCGAGGCGTCGTGCGGCGTGCGCGACGAGCCCGTGCACCGCCCGCTGCATCAGAGCGCCGGGGGGCAGCGAGGCGAGCAGCGGCGCCTCGGCACCTCGAACCTGTTCGACCGTATGGGCATTGCGCATGCCGACATGCTGCCCCGCTCCGATCCGCGGGCGCCCGACAGGCCGGCACGGACCCACCGGACCCACCGGACCCGACCGTGCTCAGGTCTCGGCGACGACCATCGCCACGGCCACGCCGCCGTCGTGGGTGAGCGAGAGGTGCCAGGACGCGATGCCGAGCCGGGCCGCCGCGGCGGCCACCGTGCCGATGATCCGTAACGACGGTCGCCCCCCGGTACCGAGAACAACCTCGGTGTCGTGCCACTCGAGACCGGGGGGTGCGCCGAGAACCTTGGCGACCGCCTCCTTCGCCGCAAACCGGGCAGCCAACCGCTCAGGCCGGGCGAGGCCGCGTTCGGTCGCGGTGAACAGCCTCATCGCGATGCCCGGCGTGCGCGCCAGCGTCGCGGCGAACCGGTCGACATCCACCACGTCCACTCCGACGCCCACCACCGCCACCCGGAAAGGTTCCCACAAACGCGGTGTTGCGCCGCCGTCGGCACCGGGGTGGCCGGTGAGGTCCCCGCCAGCCGGTTCACGCCCATCTCGCCGAGGGCGCCCGCGCCCCGCTGATCAACGCTTCGTCGATCAGTGCGTCGCAGCCCGCCCTGGGGCCGATCCGCCGTTGCCGTCGTCCTTAGCTGTCGCCATCGGGAGCGGTGCGGCCCTTGTCCGCGCCGGTGCCCGTGGCGGCACCCTCCGGTCTCATCGGGGGCTCGACGTCGTCCCCGGCGAGGATCCGGTAGAGACCACGGCGGGTCTCGGCGAGCAGGGACCGCGCCGCGGCGATCTGCGCTTCGTCTCCGGCCTGGGCCACCTGGACGATGGCCGCACCGACGGCGAACGCCAGCGTTCGCAAACTGGTGAGATCGTCATCGACCGCCGCCGCAGCAGTCTCCCACGGCTTGCGCTCCCCTGCGCGTGCCTCGACGTGCGCCCGCCCGGCGTCGGTGAGATGGAAGACTCGCTTGCCCTCCGCCTCCTCCGCGCGCACGAGACCCTCGTCGGCCAGCAGTGACAGGACCGGGTAGACCGACCCCGGGCTCGGCCGCCAGATGCCACCGCTGCGCTCCGCAAGCTCGCGGATCATCTGGTAGCCGTGCATGGGCTCCTCGGCCAGCAGCGCGAGCAGCGCCTCCCGGACGTCGCCCCGCCCCACCTTCGGCCCACGGCCGCCGAAGCTGCCGGGGCCACCGAAGCCGGGGCCGCCGAAGCCCGGACCGAACCCCGGACCGGGAAAGCCGCCGAACGGCCAGCCCGGTCCGCCCCGGCGGCCTCTCGGCCCGCCTCCCGCGTGCCCACCGTGCTCACGATGCCCACCGTGCTCACGATGCCCACCGTGGCCGCCACGGCCGACGCGACCGGCCCGACCGCTCTCGGGGTGGTCCTGCTCGCCGGCCACCGCCTCCGACCGGCCACCACACTGCCCCCAAGCGCTCATCGCCTCGAAGAAGTCCCGCAGCCGGGACGGGCCGAACCCGGCCTCGCATCCCCAGTGGCCCCATGGGCCCGGCATCACCTGTGAAACCATGATCATTCCCTTCGAATCGGCGCGACCGGAGCAATCCGCTCACGCTCCATCACGTAGGCTCACGATATATCGCGATGCAATCGATGACAAGACCTACTCGGCTAGGCATCCCCGAACCGCGCGAATTCCGTAGGATTGAGCAGTGATCATTTCGGGGTCCGGGGAGAACGGGCACGGCGGAGACGCCGTCACCCCGCTCGAGGCAGCCTTCGAGGAACGCGCCTGCGCACAGCACGCCGGCACCGACGTCTTCATGGAAGGGGTGAATCTGGCTCTTCTCGGTCGAGTCGAACAACTCCGTATCCGCCCCACCAACGCATCCGGCACGGTGGACGACGACGGTTCGTACGAGGTCCGCCTGGAGGCGGCCGACGACGGGCCACGGACGGGCTGTACCTGCACCGAGGGATCCACCGGCTCGTTCTGCCGGCACGCGGTCGCGGTCGCCCTCGTGGCCACCGGCTCGGCGGGGNNNGNNNNG